>JANXWL010000030.1 GCA_025351225.1 Methylotenera sp.
CAATATGTCAGAAGAAGAGTTTGAAGTACGCGGTCCGCATGAAGATGCATTAGAAGGCGGCGAAAGTGAAGGTGATTCATTTTCTAGCAAAATTGCGGTTGCAACAGCGATTTTGGCTACAGTAGGTGCTTTTTTTAGTTATCAGGCAGGATCAACCCAAAATGAAGCCGCCATGTTTAAAAATGATGCTGCGATTAAAAAAACTGAGGCCTCTGACCAGTGGAATTTCTATCAAGCTAAAAATAATAAGCAAAATTTAGCCGAAATCGCGCTACTGCTACCCACTGCAGATCAAGAAAAATATAAAAAATCTATAGAGCATTATGAGGGTGAGAAAAAAGAAATTAAAAAAGAGGCTGAGGGTTTAGAGGCCGAATCTAAAGGGTTTGATGCAAAATCTGAAGCGACGATGCATGTGCATCATCGTTGGGCGCTAGCCATGACCTTTATTCAAATCGCCATTTCATTAGCTGCGATTACTTTACTGACGCGCAAAAAATCATTGTCGATTGGCGTCGCTGCGATGGCGGGCGGCGGTCTTGTATTTGCTATACTCGCTTTATTACACATTTAATTTATACAGATTTAAATTTAGGCTTGATTTAGATTTGATTTAGGGGTGTATTAATGTTCAATATGGCAGTACCATGGTGGGAATTGGTGATACGCAGCATTGCGGTGTATGCGTTTTTAATTTTTATTTTACGTATTACTGGTAAGCGCCAAATCGGCCAAATGGCGCCATTTGATTTGGTGTTGCTGCTTATTTTATCCAATGCTGTACAAAACTCCATGAGTGGCGGTGATAACTCGCTTATTGGCGGTTTGTTGATTGCAGGCGTATTAGTGGGCGTTAACTTTTTAGTGGGTTATGCCACTTACAGAAGCAAAAAGCTGGAGGCACTCATTGAAGGTCGACCACAAGTCGTCATTCATAATGGTCAATTGTTCGAAGACGTAATGGCCAAATGCCAACTGACGCATCACGAGTTAGATGCGGCTTTGCGTCAAGCGGGCTGCGAAAGTATTGCTGATGTACGTTGTGCCATACTGGAAAATAACGGTGTGATTAGCGTAGTTGCTAAGCACAAATAAAATCGGACGAATGACGTCATTTATTTGCGCCATTCGCCCGTAATCACTAAGCCTAAAATCTACGCGCTATAAATCCTGCTTGCTATAGGTCTTGTTCCCAGGCATTACCGTACACCTTGCCATTACGCGATAAAATAAACATTTGATACATGCTAGTGAACCACATAAAGGTTGAAGCCAAGCTGTAGCCAATGCCGCCGATGATGGTGAAATAGGCAAAATTAGGATTCAGCTTTGTCAGCCACCATGACAGCACATCTAAAATCAAAAAGCCGAACGGGAAGGCAATTGCCAAGATTTTTAATTTTTTAGGCACGCCAACAGCAAAGCTGAAAACAAATCCCATTAAGAAGAAAATAAAGCTAATGCCAAACAAGTGAATGTGTGACACGCGCGTTAAAGTCTGCCAGCTTTCACCATCACTGGTTGCAGCAACTTTTTCTACCTCTTCAAAGTTTTTAAAGTTAGGAATGTTGGGTACTACGCTGTGGCAGGCAACACAATGCTGTGCAAACACGCCTTTAAAATGCGAATCCCACTCGTCTTTGTGCGCACCCCTGTGCACCCAGCCAATAATGTCGGCACGCACTTCGTCTGGTGCATTGGCTTTCATGGCACCGTTAAGCATGCTTTCTAATTTGCTGTGCGTTCTATCACCATAATAGCTATACACAATGTCATTCACCGAAAGTCCAGGCTTGCCATCCGCCATGCCGTGGGTCAGCATAATCTGCAAACCCGCCATACATAAACCAACACCAATGACTAATAAATAGCCTGCAAACAAAGCTTTTAGCGGGTTTGGTAAATTAGGTAAGTTTAACCAAGCAAGGTTAGGGGAGCTCACAGCAGCTTGTTTTGTTGCGGGTTTCATTTTTGCTTTCTTTAGAATCTAACAATTAAAAAAATCATAGCATTCAAATAGTAAATTACAAAGCCAGTTTTTGTTACATTTTGTATCGCATTTGTATTTAGGACGCCGATTTAAAAGCCAGTTTTACCATCAATATGACGCTACTGTTATAATTTGGTTTTAGGCGAAACCAACTATATTTTTTAGGCTTATTTCATGCGTTTAGTACTTCAAGGCCGCGCCATCACAGTGGCGCATCTTACCCATATTCACCGCATCATCGGCGGCAACACGCAATTTATGCAAATTGCCAAGCATGCCTATTATTTGCCCACCAATTTAACCGATGTAACAGCAGCTAAAATCTTCTGTGCAGAGCAAAAAATTGATTGCGCGCTTGTGCCAGATGCCCAACGTTTAAACCATTTTGGTTTGTGCCTAATGGATATGGATTCGACGCTAATTAATATTGAATGCATAGATGAAATTGCCGATATGATGAACTTAAAGCCGCAAATCTCTGCAATCACTGAGGCTGCAATGCGTGGCGAAATGGACTTTGCACAAAGCTTAAAAGCGCGTGTGGTATTATTAAAAGGTCTGCCCGAAACTACACTGCAACAAGTCATCGATGAGCGCCTGCAAGCTAATCCTGGTGCGGTTGAATGGGTTGCTGCATGTAAAGCCAATAACATCAAAACCATGGTGGTTTCTGGCGGTTTTACGTTATTTGCTAACCACGTTAAAACTCTACTAGGTTTGGATTATGCGGTGGCTAATAGCTTTGAAGTTATCGATGGAAAACTAACAGGCCATGTGCTGGGCGACATTGTTGACGCTGAACGCAAAGCGCAAGAGCTGGTGAAAATACGCGATAGTTTAGGTTTAAATGCTAGCCAAACCATTGCCATTGGTGATGGCGCAAACGATTTAAAAATGATGTCAGTCGCAACAGTAGGCATCGCCTATCACGCCAAGCCAGTGGTGCAACAACAGGCGACTTACGCACTTAATTTTAGTGGCTTAGATGGCGCGATTAATTTGTTTACAGCTTAAACACTGACGCCATACTGAGATAGATTCAGCCGCTTCTACTAGATTGCGGGACTTAAGATTGAATGCTGAGCACACAACAATAACTGCTTTAAAGTAACGCCAACTCTGCCTCGCTGAAACCTGCTTGACGTCTCGCATCCATATTAAACGGCGGTTTTAATTTTGGCGCGCTGTATTCAACGCAAAGCTTTTCAAAGGTCGCAATTGGCTCTAGCTTTCGCTGCCCACATAGCCAATTAAACCAAGTATTACCAATTGCCACATGGCTTATTTCATCGCGCAAAATAATTGTTAAAATCTCTACCATTTTTAAGTCGCCCACTTGCGCAAACTTATTAAGTGTCGATGGCGTAGCATCTAAGCCGCGCGCTTCCATGGTGCGCGGCACCAGTGCCATTCTTGCTAACACGTCATCTTTGGTTCTATCGACCATTTCCCACAAGCTATTATGGCCAAAAAAGCTACCGTATGCATAACCCAGTGTTTGCAAATGTGCATTTAGTAGTGAGAAATGGTGAGCCTCTTCACTCGCTACCGTTAGCCAATCGCGATAATATTGTTCTGGCATATCGGCAAAGCGCCAAATTGCATCTAGCGCTAAATTAATCGCGTTAAATTCAATGTGGGCGAGGGCGTGAACTAAAGCGGCACGGCCTTCTAAAGTGCGCATTGAACGTTTTGGCAAGTCTAACGGCGACACCAATTCTGGTTTGGCTGGGTTGCCAGGAATAGTCTGCATAGCGCATAAATGCTTGCTTGCATCAATCGTGTAAGCGGGTCTTTTGCCAAAAGCCAAAACACTAGCCGCTTTAGTGACTACGTCAGTTTCGCAAAGCCAATCTAACGCGGCTTTGCGACACTCAATTTCAATTACGGAGGTCAATTCAATGACTATTTAATTTCAATAAAATCGAGCTCGCCAGCTTTCATATCTGGCACCATTAAGGTTTTACCATCTTGCATTAAGGTTATATCTGCACTGGCTTTGTAGCCTTCTTTAATCAAGCGTGCATGACCAGCCACAGCTTCATATATCTTTCCGTTTTTCCAATCGCTAATAAATATTTTCCCCGATTTAGTTCTAACTAAGCCATCGCCGCCGCCAAAACCTTCAGCCACTTTGCTGGTTGCGCCAGTGGAAATATTCACGCGATACAAAATACCAGATTCAAAATCAATCTCTAGCAAGTTGCTACTGCCGTCCATTAATAAGCCATTTGGGGCTAAAATATCGGGGTTTTTACTATCCACAACAATAGTAATAGTGCCGTCTTTGGCAATTTTGTAAATTTGGCCGCCATCTTTTAATGTGCCGCTATCACTTACGTATAAGTTGCCCATTTTATCGGCCACTAAATCATTTAGAAAAACAGGCGTACTAGGAAACGCCATTTGTGCGCCATATACCTGCCATGTGCCATCTTGTTTAATTTCAATCACGCGATTTTTATCAGCCACATATAATTTGTCACCAATCATGGCAAGGCCTTTTGGGTCATCCATGCCGGTAGCAAATACAGTGACATTACCTTTTTTGTCAATTTTGCTAATTTGGCCATCGCCATCTTTGCCAAACTCACCAATTTCTGACACATAAATATTGCCATCTTTAGCTTGCAAAACGGATTCTGGCATTTTTAGGCCAGTTATTTTTGTTGGTAATGGCGCTTTAGCGTAGACATTGAAAGTGGCTAGCAATGCTAACAATAATACGGTTTTTTTCATGGGTTTAATCATCATATTTAATCCTTTAATAATAAGTTTTAGCTAATAGTAAATTTTGCTTACGGGTAAGTCATTCAATCCATCGCACAAGGTTTCTGCCTTGTTGGCAGGTTTTTTGTTGAGTGTGGCCAAAAACGCACTATCTGTTTCAAGTTGTTTAATCACTTTATCCATAGCTTTGGTGTAAGCTTTTTCCATATAATACTCAGGCTTTATGCCCAGATCGCCATTTTGTTGCGCCTGCTTTTTAACAGTGGCAATGGCTACCAATTGGTCGACGGGCTCACTAGTATTGATGTAAGCTTTTGCGATAATCTCGGCATAAAACACGCGCAATTGCGCGTTGTAGAACATTTGTGGCTCTAGCGATAGCACGACATCCGCATTGCTGCTGTTGGCGCATATGCTCACATTAGTAAAGCGCTTAGGCAGTGCTTTAAGCGCAACTTTTTCCGCCATTGGTCCTTTCATGTGCCAGACATCCAAGTATGGATGCAGCAAGCGCACGGGGTGCTCGTAATGACGCTTGGCAATATGCACGGCGATATTGCCTGGCAATTTATCGGCGAATGCAGCATTAGAAAAAATTAATCCAACAAATAGCGAAATAATTAATTTGATCACAACAAAGGCCTTTATTTAATTTTTTATTTAATCTTGTTTCTTGTAACTGATGCGATAAATAGCAGCAGCGCGGTCGTCCGACACATACAGCGCGCCATCTGGGCCCGTAATCACATCCACAGGCCGTCCCCATGCATGGGCTTGGTCTTGTCCAGTTTCATCTATATTGAGCCAGCCCGTTGCAAAATCAAGTGCTTCGACAGGATTTTCATCATTAAATTTTACGCGTACCAGCTTATAACCACTCGGATTCCTGCGATTCCATGAACCATGGAGCGCGACGATAGCATCATTTTTATACTCAGCAGGAAAATTGGTTTTGTCTAAAAACGTAATACCGATGGGCGTGGAATGCGAGGTAAACGTTATGGCGGGCGGTGTAGTAGTGTTGCAAAAATTGTCTGCTCCCACAAAGTTTGGATCTTGAACTTGTTTTTTTGAATTACCAGGGTCGCCCCAGCAATAAGGCCAGCCATAGTGTTTGCCTGTCTCTATTCGGTTTAAATGTTCAGGTGGAATATCGTCATTCACCTGACCATTTTTAGTGTTACTTCTGTCGTCTGATCCTTCATTCGTTGCAAACATTACGCCAGTTTTTGGTTGCCAAGCAAAACCTTGGCTGTTGCGCAAACCGCTCGCCCATATTGGGTTTGCGGCATGTCTGCCCAGTGTAACAAGGCTGCCAGCTGGTTTTCCATCTAGCGTGTAACGCAAAATAGTCGCACGAAGTGGTTCGCTTTCCAAACACACATTGCAGCTTGAGCCGACGTTAATATACAAATGGTTGTCAGCGCCTAGTTTGATGGTTTTAAATGTGTGATGTCCATATGGCAGATGACTGATAAACGGCGTTGGTGTAGACCATTGTCCATTTTCTTGGTGAATTCTGACAATGCCATCTTGATTGGCAATGAGCATGGTATTGACGTCAATAAAGGCAATGCTATTGGGCGCGTTTAAGTGGCTGGCTATTATGATGGGGGCCTCGGAAACCCCGTCTTTATTGGCATCTGGAAGCATGGCCACGCTGTTGCTGCTGGCCAGTGCCAAATATAAACGGCCTTGTGAATCAAATGCCATCATGCGCGGCTGGCCAATCTTCTCTCCTAAATGGCTAAACACGTTAATTTGAAAACCCGCAGGTAGCTTGATATTAAGCTGCGTTGGCGGCGCGACAGCCACCGCGCCATAAGCGCAAGCATGACCGCTTAACTGGCACACAAACATCAATGCATAAGCCCAAATTTTATGTAAAAAAGTGCTTATCATAATGTCTAAAGGCTTATGTTAAAACATCTGACCAAATATTAGCCGCCCAAGCTTTGGCGTAATCGCCTTCAATATCAGTCGGGCTGCTAGAAACACCGCCACCGTCAGCTGCTACCATGATTTTTTTGGCTTCGTCATAGCGATACACATTGGCCACATGAATCGCTTGTTTTTCATTCACATAGCTATAACAAGTATTGGCGAACACTGGCGCTGAGTCTGGCATTTTGCCTTGCATTAACTCTACAATGGCACTGGCGCAAACACGGGCTTGGCTGGTGGCCATGTGCGCCGATTTTGGCAGGGCAGCAGAAACAGAGTCGCCAATTACGTGTACATTGGGGGCTAATTTAGATTCGTAAGTGAGAAAATCGACTTCGCACCAGCGTTTGTCGATATTGTTGAGGCCAGCCATTTGTGCGGGTTTACCAGCACGCTGCGGTGGAATAATATTGAGTACGTCTGCGCTGATTTTATCGAAGTCGGTAATCACAGTTTTACTCGCAACTTCGACATCGGTCACTGCATTACTGGGACGGTAGTCGATAATGCCCGCGTACATTTCATTGAAAACTTTGGTGAATAAACCTTTTTTTGAGATGATTTCGGCATTGGCATCTAGCACAATCACTTTGCTTTTTGGCCTGCTAACTTTTATATAACTCGCCACTTGGCAAGCGCGTTCGTATGGCCCAGGCGGGCAGCGATAAGGCGCTTTTGGCACATTCATTACAAATACGCCGCCATCGGGCATGGCTTCTAATTGCTTGCGTAGGTTCACGGTTTGCCAGCCCGCTTTCCACGCGTGAGGCACTTGCTGTTGCGCTTCGGTTGATTCTAAACTAGGTAATTTGTCATACATAAAATCGATGCCAGGCGCGATAATTAGGCGGTCATACGTGATTTCACCGCGCTTCATCGTAATTTTTTTAGTGCTCAAATCAATCGCAGTCACTTCGTCATTTACCCATTTTATGCCGTGATTTTTTTTGACTAAATCGTAGCCAAAAGTCAGGTCATTAATACTTTTGCTGCCACCTAAGACTAAGTTGCTGAGCGGGCAAGAAACAAATTGGCTCGATTTTTCGATGACAACAGTTTCGATATTGCCATTGCTCCACATGCGGATGTATTTTGCCGCTGTGGTGCCTGCATAGCCACCACCAATAATTACCACGCGGCCAAGCGGCGCTTGGCTGGCTTTGTTTAATCCAAAGTTGGCACATGCGCTTAATAATGAGCTGCCCGAAATAATGGTTGCAGCTTTAATAAAATCGCGGCGATTGAGGTTATTCGTTTTCAGATTTTTAGTTGTCATGGTTTGCCTTTAATTGTTGAGATGTTGGCGCAACATTGGCAACGCGTTTTTGTTGTGAAAAATAATTGGCAAGTAAATTGATCTCGTCAACATTCAAACCTTTAGCATGATGGTGCATAACGGTGGCAGGGCGGCTACCATCTTTAAACGCCAACATTTGGGTAGTGAAATAATTTGCATTCATGCCTGCTAGTACAGCGTTGCCAGCAGCGGCATTGCCATTGGTGCCGTGACATGCTGCGCAGGATGCGGCAAGTGTGCGAATGTGGGGCGTGTTACTAAGGGTATTTATAGAAGACAAAACCTCAGTCGCTTTTGCCGTGATGGCGAAGCTAACTGAGGTTAAAACTAATATAAAAAAAAGTGTTAAAAGCCAGTTTTTAAAACACGAGTCTTTAAAACAAAAGCTATCATTTTTCATGGTGTTTTAATTTAGTTTAACTTAAATTTAAAACACCATTCTAAATGGTTTTTATTGATTTTAAGTAGGTTTAATTAAAAACACTTTTCTTCCATGCAGCCGTCATCTTTAACACCAAGGCTAGTTAACATTTCTACCATATGTTTATTGCCTTCATCGCGGAAGTAGCGAATTAGAGAAACGTCACCCTTTAATTTAACGTTAACGTCTGCACCGCTTTTGGCTAAAAATTTAGCCATTTCTTCTTGACCGTTTAGTGCAGCCAACATAAATGCAGTATGAATCGCGATTGGATGTACATAATTAATATCAGCACCTTTGCTCAGTAAGAATTTTACGATAGGAATATCACCTTTGTTCGCCGCCATTTGCAATGGTGACCAACCAAAGATTTTTTCATTCACGACTTTTGGATCTTCTTTAACAAATTTTTCGACAGTTTTTAGTTTACCCTCTGTCAGTGCATCGCTGTACTCTAACGACTCATCATCTGTTAGCGCGAAGCTACTAAACGAAATACTTAAGGCTAATACTGCAAATAGTGCTTTTAATAATTTCATATTTCTTCTTTCCTTATTTTAAAATCGCTACTTAAAATCAACTTAAGCAAAATTAAGCTTAAGCGATAAATTTTCTTGCATTACGGAACATCCGCATCCAAGGCGCATCTTCTTGGTCGTCATTAGCTTTCCATGCCTCTGGCCGCCATGAGTGTTGCACCGTTCTAAATACCCGTTCAGGATGCGGCATCATAATACTAAACCGACCATCTTGGGTAGTAAAACCTGTTAAACCTTGTGGTGAGCCGTTTGGATTAAACGGATACACCTCTGTTGGCGTTGACGAGCTGTCAATAAAGCGCATTGTTGCCAACTTTTGTTTCAGCACTTCATTGACAGCGTTTGCGTCAGAAAATTCCGTAAAACCTTCACCGTGCGCAACAGCAATAGGCATAAGGCTTCCAGCCATACCATTAAAAAATAGTGAAGGTGAATCCAACACTTCTACCATCGCAAAACGTGCTTCAAACTGCTCTGATTTATTTTTAACAAAGTGTGGCCAATGCGCGCTGCCAGGGATAATGCTGTGCAAATTACTCATCATCTGGCAGCCGTTGCAGACGCCTAGTGCGAATGAATCTGCGCGATTAAAAAAGGCACTAAATTCGTCATTAGCCCGTGTATTGAATAAAATAGATTTCGCCCAACCTTCGCCAGCACCCAATACATCGCCATAACTAAAGCCACCACAAGCCACTAAGCCAGCAAAGTCTTTTAGCGTTACACGGCCACTCATCACATCGCTCATGTGCACATCTACACTGGCAAAGCCTGCGCGGTCAAACGCGGCAGCCATTTCCACTTGTCCATTCACACCTTGCTCACGCAAGATTGCCATTTTTGGCTTGTTTAAATTTAAGTAAGGCGCTGATATATTATCGTTGATGTCAAACGTGGTATGCACATGCAAACCAGTATCGGCAGCATTTAAAATGCGGTCATACTCTTGTTGCGCGCAAATCGGGTTATCGCGCAAGCTTTGCATTTTATAAGTAGTTTCAGACCACATGCGGTGCAAGTTTACACGCGTATCGGCAAAAATAGCTTGGCCATTTTGCGTGATATTGATTGGGTTTGCATTGTTAACTGTACCAATAATACACGCGCTTAGACCCGCATTATTTAATGATAGAAAAATCGCATCAGCATCACTTTCACGTACTTGAATCACTGCACCTAGTTCTTCGTTAAATAGCATGCTAGTGGCATCACCTTGCAAACCAGCAAGATCAACATCTATTCCACAATGCCCTGCAAATGCCATTTCGACTAGCGTGGTAAATAAGCCGCCATCACTGCGGTCGTGATACGCCAACATTTTATTGTCAATATTTAAACGCTGAATTGCTTGGAAAAACGCTTTTAATTGCGCAGGGTTGTCTACATCGGGCGCGGTATCGCCAAGCTGGCCATACACTTGCGCTAAGCTACTGCCGCCCATACGGTTTTTGCCGTTGCCTAAATCAATTAAAATTAACTTAGTTTCGCCCATGTCTGTGCGTAACTGAGGCGTTAAAGTTTTGCGCGCATCTAGGGTGTTGGCAAATGCCGTCACCACCAATGAAATTGGCGATGTCACCGCCTTATCTATGCCATTGTCATTCCAAACCGTCTTCATGCTCATCGAGTCTTTGCCAACGGGGATGCTGATTCCCAATTGTGGACACAGATCCATACCGACTGCTTTAACGGTGGCAAATAGCGCAGCGTCTTCACCCGCGTGGCCAGCAGGTGCCATCCAGTTGGCCGATAGTTTTAGATTGGCTATATTGTCAATCTGCGCGGCGGCGATATTGGTAATGGCCTCCCCAATCGCCATGCGACCAGAAGCTGGCGCGTTAACTAAGGCTATGGGCGCTCGCTCGCCAATCGCAAATGCTTCACCCACGTTGGTTTCATAGCCAGCCAACGTAACGGCAACGTCAGATACGGGTACTTGCCATGGCCCCACCATTTGATCGCGCGCGATTAAACCAGTTACGGTGCGGTCGCCAATGGTGATTAAAAACGTTTTGTCGGCCACACCTGGTAGCCTCAATACACGCGCTACGGCATCTTTAATATCAATTTTACTGGTATCAAAAGCAGCTAGTTTTTTAGCTACACTTTTTACATCGCGCGTCATTTTGGGCGGCTTGCCCAATAAAACGCTTAAATCCATATCGACTGGTTTGTTGTCAAAAAAGGTGTCTTTAACAGTCAAATGGCGTTCTTCAGTCGCGTAACCTACCACGGCAAACGGACAACGCTCCCGTTCGCACATGGCTTTAAAGCGTTGCAAATCAGCAGGCAACACCGCCATCACGTAACGTTCTTGTGCTTCGTTGCTCCACAGCTCGCGCGGGCTCATGCCAGGTTCTTCATTATGCACATCACGCAAATTAAAAATTGCGCCAACTTTGGCATCATTTACTAACTCGGGGAAAGCATTCGAAATACCACCCGCGCCCACATCGTGAATGCTGACAATCGGGTTTTTGTCGCCCAGTTGCCAGCAACGGTCAATCACTTCTTGCGCGCGGCGTTGCAGCTCTGGGTTGCCACGTTGCACGGAATCAAAATCAAGATTTTCGGTGTTAGAACCAGTGTCC
>JANXWL010000054.1 GCA_025351225.1 Methylotenera sp.
TCATTTTTAATCTTCAATCACAGCAGTGGTATAGACATCCTGCACATCATCCAAATCATCCAACGCATCGAGTATTTTCTGCATTTTCACTGCGTCGTCGCCAGTAAAAATGGTTTCCATGCTTGGTTTCATAATCACTTCTGCCACCACGGCTTTTAAGCCTGCGGCTTCCATGGCTTCTTTAACCGCAATAAAATCGTTCGGCGGCGTAATCACCTCTATACTGCCATCCTCGTCGCTGACAACATCCTCAGCACCTGCTTCCAGCGCCACTTCCATCACTTTATCTTCGCTGGTGCCGGGCTCGTAAACCAATTGACCACAATGTTTGAACATAAACACTACACTGCCATCGGTACCTAAATTGCCACCGTATTTGCTCAGTGCATGACGCACATCCATCACCGCGCGCTGCTTGTTGTCAGTTAAGCAATCAATAATAATGGCCGCGCCGTTAATGCCGTAGCCTTCGTAGCGAATTTCTTCGTAGTTAACACCTTCAAGCTCGCCCGTGCCTTTTTTAATGGCGCGGGTAATGTTGTCGGCTGGCATGTTTTCTTCTTTAGCCTCGGCCACAGCCGCACGCAGACGTGGATTCATAGTGACATCACCACCACTTAAGCGTGCCGCCACAGTGATTTCTTTAATCAATTTAGTGAAAATTTTACCGCGCTTAGCATCTTGACGACCTTTGCGATGTTGAATATTTGCCCATTTACTATGACCTGCCATGTTGCTAACCCTTAAATCTTAAAAAATGTGATTTTAACACAAGCTATTCTTGCTCTTTTATTCTTGGCCTTGTGCGGGATCAATACTTTGGTGTTTACGAATGGTAATCGCCGAAATAACAACCAAAGCCAGCGCAATAAACAACATGCCGATTAACTCAATATGGCTTGGCCGCTCGCCCAATTGCAGCCATGCAGATACAACACCAATCACGGGTGCAAGCATGCTCGCCATACTTGCAACGCCTGCTGGCAAGCGTTGCAGTGCATACATCCACAACACCCACGCCAAACTACCGCTTAAAAATATGCTGTAGATAATGGTTAAAAGAAAGGTTTGTGACCAGACAATGGGCGGTGCGGGCAAGATAAGCGCGACGACAATAATGGGTAGCGAGCCAAGTAAGGTAGGCCAAGCGGTGATGTTAAGCAAATCTAAATCTGGGCGGCGTTTATGCAATTTTTTAGAGACAATTGCTGAAACTGCCCATGAAATGCCAGAACACAAGGCCATGAACATGCTCATGCCATCACCTTTAATGTGTAGCGGATCGAATATTAAGGTAATGCCAAATAAAGCAAATGCTACCGCCAGCCATTGCCAGCCTTGTACTTTTTCGCCTAGCATTGGCCATGCAAAAAGCATCACCCAAAATGGCATGGTATAAGACAACACTGCGGTTTTGCCCGCGCCACCTGATACCAGCGCCCAAATCAGCAAGCCAGTAAAACCACAAGTTTGTAGCAAGCCAAGCGCTAACATGGTGGGAAACTCTTTTAAAGCCAGCGGCCTTTTGCTTAAAAATAGCACTATAAATAGCATCGCCGCACCTAAAAAAGTGCGTAATGCAGCAAACTGAAACGGGCTGGCATATTGCACGGCCAGCTTCATCACTACCCAGTTATAACCCCAAATTAAGGTTAGTAAAAAGAGTGCAACAAAGGCTTTAACGGTGATATTTTTTTGCATAATGTTTCGCGTATATTGGCTATTGACATTATAAAGCGTATATTTTTATTAATACCTTGAAATTGGGAGAAATCATGAAAACATTACAACAAGTTTTAAATGACAAAAAACATAAAGAAATCATTTCAATCGCCCCAAATCGCCCTGTTTTTGATGCTCTAGTGATTTTAGCAGAATACAAAATTGGCGCACTAGCTGTTATGGATGGTGACAAATTAGTGGGGATTTTCTCTGAACGTGATTACGCTCGAGAGGTTGTACTACAAGGCCGTTCATCAAAAACTACGCATATTAGCGAGGTGATGACCTCCAAGGTAATTGCTGGCAAGCCGACTGATTTGGTCGAAAAAATAATGAGCATGATGAGTGAAAAGCGCATTCGCCACCTACCTATTGTAGATGGCGAAAAAGTAATAGGTATGCTATCGCTGGGTGATTTGGTGAAAGAAACAATTGCCTACCAACAGCGGCTTATTAAAGAGTTGGAAAGTTATATTAAAGGCGGCTAAAACACTTAGGCCGCGCAGCCGAAACCACTAAGATTTCACAATGACTTTATCGCAAAAGCGATAGCCAAGCCCACTGAACTTGTGATAAGACCCGCCATTACCAAGCGTGATTTACGCATTTTGCGTCCACAATAATGTACCAGTAATTGATAGCATGATTAATGCACCTGCAAAGCTATCAATCAACAAAACCCAGCCCACACTCATGCCAACGCCTTTATGCAAGCGAGTTAAAAAGGCGAAGTTATTCGCATCTTGCCTTTTGATTGATACAAACTGATTACCGACCCAATATTCGGCAGTGACCGAATATTTTGGCGTATGAAAATCCACCTTCCAAAACGCAGGCTGCTGCACAGATGCACCGTTCCAGGTCACTATCTTGCTAGGCTCAGCCTCAACTTTAAGCGCTGATTTACTCAATTCAAGTTGAGCTTGCAGCCACTGACTAAGCTGCTGGGCAGAGTCAATCTTTTGTGGCGGCAGCTTCAACTCTATATTGGATTTTTCATATTGTGCTAGCGGCATTTTCATCAGACTACGATGATTCAGCAGTATGCCTGTTGTGCCAAACAACAACCCTAGCCCCGCACCCCACAACCCCAAGATGCCGTGTGTATTACGTAACCAACGTAAAAACGCGCCACGGCTTATCATCTGTGTTTTTTGGGTACTTAATAGGCTCATTTTTTAACGATTGAAAGCGTACTGACATGGCGAATATTCTCATATGCGTCACCTTGATAGCTACCCTTGTTGGGCTCTAAATAAACCACCTCAATCACATACAAACCTACCCAGGGCATATTAAACGTTGCTTCACCTTTTTCGTCCGCATCCAGCTCTTGCAGCCATTGGTTTGGCGCAATTACTTTTAACTTAGCCTTACTTAAAGCCTTACCATTTAAATTAACGCGCACTTTGTTATTGCCTAAGGGCTGAATATCCAAAGCATTCATTGAGCCTATCTCAGCCGTACCTGTGCCAATGCGGGCATAATACATGGGCTTTGCAATACCAAAATAATACTTGGTCATGTCTTTTACTTTCATGCTTAACTCATGCGCAATCACTGGCTGATTATTTGCGCCGTCTACTGCAATAAAATCTGCATTACGTTTTAAAGCCAACGGCACAACTTTTCCATCTAAAACAAAAGCCTCTGGAGCAAAAATAGCATCTAATCTGCCGCCCGTTTTTTCACGCAACCCGCCTTCATACTCGCCAAAATAAAGCTTAGTTTGCCCATCCGTTTGCTCAAGCCAAATAAAATGTGCCGAAGCTGGTAGTGCGGTTAACAATGTGCTTGCTACAAATAATGTGATTATTTTTTTCATGGTTTTATTCCTTAAGTGATGTAGTCAATTATTTAAAATTGAAACATAATGTGGCAAAAATACTACGTGGGTCACCTGGCAATGCACCAGAGAATGTTGGGCTTACGTAATAGGTTATATCGGTAATATTTTTAAGGTTAATTGCCGCTTCCCATTTGGGTTGTGCGTATGAAATCGCTGCATCATAAACGGTGTACGCAGGCACTTTATACAAGTTTAAATTATCACCATAAGCGTCCCCTTTATGCGTAGCTCCAATACCAAACTTCAAGCCCCTCGCATCACCTGTTTGGATTTCGTAGCTTGTCCATATATTGATTATTTGCTCACTTACACCTGTTGGGCGTTTACCGTAAATACTGCGATTAGTGACGCCAAAAATAGCATTGGTAGCTACGTTACGCGATTTTGTTTCTGCATTCATAAACACTGCATTGGCATTAATATTTAAGCCTGCAATAGGATGCACACCAACATCTAGCTCAACACCTTTTGATTGATCTTTACCATCTGGTGTGCCAGAAGAAGCACCTGGCAGGGTGATAATGTAGTTATCACGCTTTGTGTTAAAAATTGCCGCATTTAAATCAACTTTACCATCTAAAAAACTCGATTTAGTGCCAATCTCAAACTGTTCAGAGCTTTCTGGTACACGTGCCAATGCTGTGGATTCTGTGGCGATATTCACAAATTTTCCGTTACTAAAGCCTGTATAAAAGGCTAAATTTTGTGTAGGTTGATAGACCGCACCTAATGAGCCTGTAGTCAGATTTTTGGTCTCATCAATATCGCGAAATACGCCTGCCTGCAAGCCTTTATCTTCAAAGTTCACATGGTCATTACGTAAGCCTGCGCGTACTCTAAATTGCTCGCTAAACGCTAATTGATCTTGCAAGTAAACTGAGTGAGTATCGCTGGTGACTGTTCTATCAAACCCTTGCGCAATAATGACAGCTAAGCCACTGAGGCTGGTTTCTGTTACCACTGGGTTTAAAATATTGGTGATATTAGGCAAGGTATAACCCACACGCACCGTATCATTTTTAGTATCTTTAAATTCATACCCTGCCAGCACGGTATGCTTTACACTACCTGTCTCTACTTTCCAGGTAAGCTCATTCTGAAACGTCGTGTAACGTGCATTATCTGATTGTTGACGCAAATTACGCCCAGTAGAAACATTGGCTGCATCGCCACCGTTGCCACCTGCATTGCGTATAAAATCTAAATCACGAGAATCGTTTGATAGCGCAGTACGCATACTTAGCGCGTTGTTAAGCGCCCAATCGTGCGTAGCAGTAATGCGGTTAATATGCTGCTGAGAGAAGTCAAATGGTGTGTAGTAACGCGCATTATCACTCACATCAGCTACTTTTCCTTGGCTATCAAACAAAATGCCGTAGTTATCGGGCTTCACCTTAATGTTACGCACATCTACGTCTAACATCAGTGTTTTGTCATCGGCATAATCAAACGCCACGCTGGGTGAAAACTCGCTGATTTCACGGCTTAAGCCTCTAATTCCATTGGTTTTTTCAGTGTCAGCAATTAAGCGGCCTGTAACCCCTTGAGTAATCGTGCCTGTTAAATCAATATACGCACCACGGGTTGAAAAACTACCAAATGTAGTGCCAACTTCTAGGTTATATTGCGCTTGTGGCTTTTTGGTGACTACGTTAATGCTGCCGCCTGGCCCACCAGAACCAAATAAAGCCGAACCTGGGCCTTTTAGCACCTCAATACGCTCTATATCGTACATCGTACGAAAGTAACCATTTTGCGCTGTGCCGTCTGGCAAATCATCACGTAAAAAGTTGATTGATAGCCCACGTGAATTATAGTTGTTAGCATAACCATAGCTACCGCCATGCTGAGGCTGCACGCTACTGACGTTGCGCATGGCATCATTCATGGTTTGCACGCCTTGCTCACGCAAAATTTCTTTTGGCACTACAGCCACACTGGCTGGCACATCACGTAACGGTGTATCTGTTTTGCTACCCGTACGAGCAGCGTCTTGCGGAGTGCCTGCACGAATACGGCCTTGGGTTACGCTTACCTCAGGTAAAGCATCAGCTTCTGGCAGTGCAGCTGCGTTTTCTTCGGCTGTTTTTTGTTCTAGCTCTCTACTATCTATTGCTGCCATTGCAGAAAGCGAAGATAACGCCAGCAAGACATCCAGCGTTAATTTTTTGTTGTTGTAAAACTTTGTATTTTTACTTCTTAGCATGGTATTACTCCCTTAGATATTGATTTGGCTGGCTATCTAAACATTGCGGGGCAATACTTACTGGCTGGCTACTTGTGTTTCTTTGATTACTGTTAATTACTTTTAGGCTCGCTTAAAAAGCCCAGTTTGGTGATGCCTGAGTTTTGCGCATCTGCCATGACTTCTGCCAACACTTGGTAACGCGTTTCTTTATCCGCGCGAATTTGCAGCTCTGGTTGTGGTTTGTGATCTGCTGCTTGCTGTAATTTTTGTTTAAGCTCGCCTTGCAATAATGGTGCATCGTTCCAATAGGTTTCCCCCGCAGCGTCAATCGCCAAAGAAATCACTTCTGGTTTTTCTGGCAACGGTTGACTGCTCGCTTGTGGTAAGTCAATTTTTACTGCGTGAGTGAGCAATGGCGCAGTGATGATAAATATTACTAGCAAAACCAACATCACATCGACCAAGGGCGTGGTGTTAATCTCACTCATAGGTTGAGTATGTTCGGCTGCACTAAACAGATTGCTGCCTATCATGCTGACACTCCAACTGCTGTAGCTTGTGCCGCAACTGCATGAATGTTTGTTACCGTTTTGGCTTTAACTTTTAATGCAGCACCCGTTGTCAGTAGGGTATGTACATCTTGTGCAAAACTTTCTAAGCTTGCCATACAGTTTCTGTTGGCTTTTACAAATGCGTTATAGGCCAACACCGCTGGAATCGCAACGGCCAAACCTATGGCTGTCATAATCAATGCCTCACCCACGGGCTCTGCTACTTTATCTAATGTTGCTTGACCGCTCGCGCTAATACCAGCTAAGGCATGATAGATACCCCACACGGTGCCAAATAATCCTACAAATGGTGCTACGCTGCCTGCAGAAGCCAATACGGAAAGCCCTGATTCAAGCCGTGCTTGTTGTTGGCCAATGCTGCGGCGCATGCTACGTGCTATAAACTCATCGTGGCTGCATGCATCTGCCAAATTTTTAGTGGCATGCGTTTGATGATGCTTGCTTGCCTCAACCGCATGGCTAGCCAATATATGTGCTGCTGAATATTGTTGCTGTGCCAGACCCGCTTGAATAGAATTGGCCGACCAAAAGGCAGCAATATCTTTGCTAATGACTGCTTTGGCTTTTAAGCCTTGTACAATCTTTACTGCAATAAAATACCAACTGGCAACCGACATGAGCAGTAAAATTATTGCCACAAATATAATGACCAGCCCACCTTCCATAATAAAAGCAATACCATTGAATTCTGTTGTATGTTGCATCTTGTCTCCTTACTATAAGTAAAAATTAATTGTCTAGAGAAAAATTTATTGGCACCAGCACATAAGCACTAAGTGGCTGGTTATTCTTTTTGGCTGGAATAAAACGCCAACGTTTTACCGCATTTATCGCCGCATAATCTAATCGCTCTGAACCGCTGGTTTTTTCAATTTCAACTTCTGCTGCGGTACCTTCTTCACTAACTAATGCTTTTATCAGTACGCGACCCTCTTCTCCTATGCGACGCGACATGGGTGGATAATCAGGTGCAGGATTATTCAGGTACGAAACCCCAAAACGTGGTGGCTCAACTCTGTCTTCTACAACAGCTAAAGATTTTGGTTGTGCTTTAGAGGCATCTGCTACAAGTGCAGGCTCGGCTTGCGCAGCTGGCTTTGCCTCTTCTACTGGCGGCTCTGTTGTTGCCTCTATCAATCGCTGGGTTGGCATTTCGATTGGCCTAGTTTTTTCTACCTGCTTTTTCAGTGTTGGCTTAGGTTCTACAATCGGCTTAGGCGGCTCTACAATGGGAGCCAACTCTGGCATGGGTGCTGGTGGTGCAATTAAGCTAACCAACATGGGCGCAGTAACGATAGGCTTAGTAGGCAACACCATACTTTTTTGGCTGATTAAATAAATGGCTAACATGTGCACCAATAACACAGCAATTAAACCTGATTTTGAGTTGATGAATTGTTTTGGTGCAATCACTTGTGGCATCACGGTAAAACCCGCTTGCTTTGCATGCTCAGTATCGCGATGCCGCGCTAACGCCGCACGGTAAACTTTGTCAAATTCACCTGACAAGCCAACTTGTTTTGTATTTTGTCAATTCACAACCATAGTTTGAGCTCAGCTTGCATAGTTAGTGCATATTGCAATCATTTAAAGGCTTTTCGCGCGATTGGTATTCTTTTTCTAAGCGATAATAGGCCAAGCGCACATCTGCATCTTTGACTAATAGCGCCACAATATGTAGATCCTCAGCACTTATGCGCAAGCTAATTGCGCCGATTTCCAGCTCTACCACATCACAATTTTCACAAAATCTAATTCTGCCAGCATCATTTTTATCCAATAAAATGCGTACGCAACTCCCTTCTTTTCGCATCATACTTTTCTCTTTTTTGCTATATTTCATGGCGTTTTACTTAGTGAGAATTAATTTACTTTGCTTAGTTAAACGTAAAAAATAGGTTTCATTTAGATGCTCAATCATCACTTCTTTTACATTCGTAAAAAGCTGATTTGTATTCAAGCATTTAATACGTGATAGCTTAATGTCGGCGTTAGGTACATGTTCTGCCACAATTGCCACATCAAAATTCATGTGTTCTTTTGAGGTTAAATTGGTAATCACTTTCATATATTTTTTCCTCAAAAAAGCTATTTCTAAAAAAGTGGTCGGCTTACATAAGCTGAAGAGTCATCAGCAATGCAACTTACCGCGACCAAAAGATCATTGATATGATCTAGGAGATGCATAAAAACATGCATTTGCAACATTTAAAGCGTGCTACATGTTTGGTGAAAGCGCGCCTTAAATTCGTTTGCAAACAGTTAAACTCTGTTTGCGTAATATTCCACCACTAATTGCACATCTACAGGAAAAGGTACATCAGAAATGGCGGGTAGATGTGCGACCTTAACTGTTTGTACTGTTTCATCCCAAGACAACCACTCTGGTCTTGTTAATGCTGGCTGTTTAATGGTTTCAACCACCATTGGGATATGTTTACTTTTGGCTTTAATTACCACCTCATCACCAATATTTAGGCGAATTGAAGGAATATTGGCTGCTTTGCCGTTAAGCATTAAATGGCCATGCGAAACCAGCTGACGAGCCGCAATCACCGTTGGCGCAAAGCCTGCACGAAATACCACGTTATCAAAACGGCGTTCTAACAATTGTAAAAAGCGCTCACCAGTAGGTTCTTTACCTTTTCGTGCATCTAAAATTAGCCTACGCATTTGTGTTTCTGTTAAGCCGTAGTTAAAGCGAATTTTTTGCTTCTCTAGCAATTTCACACCAAAATCTGAGCGACGTTTGCGCGACGCTTTATTACCATGCTGGCCCGGTGGAAATGGACGCGCCTCAATAGTTTTACGTGAAAGTCCAAGCAAATCTACACCCAGCGCACGCATGACTTTTACTCTTGGCCCTATAAATCTTGACATATTGAAATCCTAATTTAAATTTACCGTGTTTTATTTATTGCAGCCTGCTATGAGCTGGAATTACTTGCATTTGTATATAAGTGTGTTCTCGCAATACTTCATCCCACTGAAATACCAAGCGTTTGGCTATTTCAACAATCAACTTGGTCTCAGCATATTCAGGTGCGGTCAGTTTATGCGCCAATGTTAAGGCTGTATTCGCCAAATCTAATGAAGGATTTAGCGCATATTGCGTTGCCACACAACAAATGGCAGCCATCACCTCTTTTGCTGTCGGCAACTCCGGATCAAACAAAATGCTGTGCTTTTTTACGCTGGTTAATTGCGTTTGCATTCGATTAACTCACTAATATTAATTAATACGAATGATAATGATTCTGATTTACTAAGTCAACATCAACTTGCGTAATTTTTATGATTTGTTCAGATGAAAACAAAAAAAAGGGAGCAGATTAGCTCCCTAAGGCTTAGATTAAACGGGTTGGATTAAAAAGTTATTAATTAAAACAGGCCTACTAGCTACTCACCAATGATTTTTATTAGCACACGTTTATTACGTCTGCCGTCAAACTCACCGTAAAAAATCTGCTCCCACGGACCAAAATCCAACTTGCCTGCTGTTACTGCAACCACCACTTCACGGCCCATCACTTGGCGTTTAATGTGCGCATCAGCATTATCTTCACCAGTATCATTGTGGCGATAGCCGCTCACAGGCTCGTGCGGGGCTAATTTTTCAAGCCAAATTTTATAATCGTGATGCAAACCTCGCTCATCATCATTGATAAATACACTGGCAGAAATATGCATGGCATTGATTAACGCCAAGCCTTCTTTAATACCGCTTTCGCGCAGGCACTCAACCACCTCGCCAGTGATGTTTTTAAAATCCATGCGCGCTGGGATGTTAAACCACAGTTCTTTACGATAACTTTTCATTTTTTGTATTCCCAAAAATTAAATCCAAAATAAAACCAATGTCTGTTAAATTATTTTAGCACTGCTCGCATTAAATCGGCCAATAAAAAGGCCAATAAAAAGGCCTCTAACAAGAGGCCTTTTTTATTTAAAAACCAAGCTCTAAAAAATCCTAACTTTTCACATCCACTGCCTGCGTAAATGCTTTCCCTTCGTTATCGGTTGCTGTCACCTCTAGTTTGCCTGGCGCATCGGGCACAAAATTAAATTTAAAATACGGGTCTTCGGCCGTGCCCACGCCCACATCAATCGTCAACACGTTTTTGCCGTTATAAGTAAATTCTGATTTTTTTATATAAAACGCTGGCACAAAACCTTGTGATACTAACTCGCGCTGCAAGCCAGTGCGCATAGGGTGTTTAATGTTAAAAGTCGTCGATGTAACAGCACCAATTTTAACTGGCTCTTCCACTTTAAATTTAATTTTGCCTGCCGATGCGCGAATCGCAGCTTCATCGCCATCAACCGTACCACCACAGCCGCCTGCAGCGCGGATCTCACGAGAAGCCACGTACAGCTTGCCCTCAGCCGTTTCACCTACTAAGCGCACAAACGCGTCCGTTTCGAAACGAATACGTGTAGACAAATTAAAGTTACCTAGCGTATCGGTCAAATGATAAGTCGCTGTCAACGGAATCGGATTTGCATCTACAAACGCATATAACTTAACAATTTTTACGTCTTTGGCAGCAGCATTATCCACGCTATAAGTGACTGGCACTTGCGCTCCACTTTCGGCGCGGCGCGGTGCATCGATTTTAATGAAGTCCACTTCGGTCATTTCGCGTTTTGCAAAAAATGCCTCTTTCATCACTGACCACAATTTAGGATCAGGCTCAGCAACAGCAGATAGGCTACTGAGCAATAGAACAGGGCCTACAAGGATACTCAATAGAAATTTATTCAAGCTCATACCATCTCCAAATTGCTGGTTAGCATTATTTATATCTAAGACTGCAAGTGACTATTTTAGTTTTATTCAAGCACTTGTATGTGACGCGAATCACACAAAAACTTTATACTAAACTTGAGTCGGATCGCCCGATGGGCGCATCACGTAACCATGGTCCCAAAACTCTTCAAAATTAAGCTCTACGCCATTGCCTGCTGGGTCTTTTAAATTAATTTGCCGCACACTGTTAGCAAGCACACGCGTGGTAAATGGCACATTATTATTGGTTAAGTGCGCTTCCATCGCGGGCATATCGGTGCAAGTGAACGACACATGGTCATACGTGCCATGCACATTGAGTTGCGGCGGCACCCGTGTTCCATCTGGAGCCGTTTTATATTCTGCCAAATGCACCACATCGTTAGTGCCAATATACAACCAATAACCATAAGTAGTACTCGCCACGCGCCTGCCCACCGTCAGGCCGAGAATGTCACAATAGAAATCTCTCAGCTTGTGCATCGTCTCGCGGTCGGTGCGAAAATTAACGTGATTGATTTCGATGAGCGGCATGATTTTTTGTTTCAAAGTATACCAATGACAATAATACCCGATTCCAATCAATGTTGACAGTTTGTAGTAAGGCTATACTTTGTGCGATACTAGTTTGGTTATGATAGTAAATTAACAATAATTATAGCGAATAAGCTGCTTACACAAGGGAAACCAGATTATGAAAGCTTTAGTTAAAAAATACGCCAAAGAAGGCTTGTGGCTGGAAGACATGCCCGAACCAACGGTTGGCAATAACGATGTCTTGATTAAAATTAAAAAAACCGCCATTTGCGGCACCGATATTCACATTTACAATTGGGATGAATGGGCACAAAAGACGATACCAGTACCGATGATTACTGGCCATGAATACGTTGGTGAGATTGCTGGATTTGGTTCAAACGTCACCGAGTTTAAAGTAGGCGATGTTGTATCTGGCGAAGGACACCTCACTTGTGGGCGTTGCCGCAACTGCTTGGGCGGGCGCACGCACTTATGCCCTAATACGATAGGTGTAGGCGTTAATCGGCACGGCGCTTTTGCTGAATATCTCGCAATTCCCGCCAAAAACGTGTTCAAACCAAGTCGCCCAATTGATACTGACTTACTTTCATATTTTGATGCCTACGGCAATGCGGTACATACTGCTTTATCATTCAATATGGTGGGCGAAGATGTGCTGATTACTGGCGCGGGCCCAATTGGTAGCATGGCGGCGCTGGTGGCGGACCACGCAGGTGCTAGAAATATTGTGATTACTGATTTGAATCAATACCGCCTTGATTTGATTAAAAGCATTCTGCCAAGAATCACTACCGTCAACAGTGCTAAAGAATTGATTACAAAAGAAATGATGGATTCTTTGGGCATTTTTGAAGGCTTTGATGTGGGGCTGGAAATGTCAGGTTCACCCAAAGCATTTGGCGATATGCTAAGTAAAATGATTAATGGCGGCCACATCGCGATGCTGGCGATTATGCCAGCAGGCTCTGGTATTGACTGGGACATGGTGGTGTTTAAGGGCCTCACCATTAAAGGCATTTACGGCCGCGAAATTTTTGAAACGTGGTACAAAGGCTCGATGATGGTGCAAAGCGGTTTGCCTTTGGAGAAAATTATCACGCATCGTTTTCACTATACCGACTTCCAAGAAGGCTTTGAAATCATGCGCTCTGGCAACTCTGGTAAAGTGATACTTAATTGGCAAAATTAATAATTAGAAAGATAAATAATTAGAAAGACAAAGTATGAGTTTTAAAGCAGCAAAAGCAAGTATTACCGAAGATTTAAAAGATATTGAAGCGCAGGGGCTTTACAAGACCGAGCGCGTCATTGCCTCTGATCAAAAAAATCGCATCACGCTGGCAGATGGTCGCGAAGTAATTAATATGTGCGCCAATAACTATCTTGGTTTGGCTAATCAGCCCGAGTTGATTAATGCCGCCAAAGCGGGGTTAGACCAATGGGGCTTTGGTCTCGCTTCTGTGCGCTTTATTTGCGGCACGCAATCCATCCACAAGCAATTAGAACAAGCTATGAGCGACTTTTTGGGCTTGGAAGATACTATTTTGTATTCATCTTGCTTCGACGCCAACGCAGGTTTATTTGAAACTATTTTAGGCGAGCAAGATGCAGTCATCTCGGATGAGTTAAATCATGCCTCGATTATTGATGGCGTGCGTCTTTGCAAAGCCGCACGATATCGCTACAAAAATAACGACATGGTCGATTTGCGTGCGCAATTAGAAGCGGCAAAAGCCAATAATGCGCGCCGCATTTTAATTACCACAGACGGCGTATTTTCGATGGACGGGACGATTGCTAAGTTAGATGAAATTTGTGATTTGGCCGATGAGTTTGATGCGATGGTGCACCATGATGATTGCCATGCCACAGGCTTTATGGGCAAAACTGGCCGCGGCGTGCATGAATACCGAAATGTAATGAACCGCGTGGATATTATCACCAGCACCTTCGGCAAGGCCTTAGGCGGCGCATCGGGCGGCAGCACATCTGGACGCAAAGAGATAATCGATTTATTGCGCCAATGTTCTAGGCCTTATTTATTCTCCAACTCACTCGCCCCCACAATTTGTGCGGCCACGCTGAGTGTATTGAGTATGCTTTCAAAATCCACCGCGCTGAGAGATAAACTAGAAAGCAACACGCGTTATTTTAGAAAAGGCATGCTAGCTGCAGGTTTTGATTTAAAAGATGGCGACCACCCGATTATCCCCATTATGTTGGGCGATGCCGTGTTGGCACAAAATATGAGCAAGCGATTACTTGAAAAAGGCGTTTATGCGATTGGCTTTTTCTTCCCCGTGGTTGCAAAAGGCAAAGCGAGAATCCGCACACAGATTTCTGCCGCACATACCACTGAAGATTTAGATGCCGCGATTAAAGCGTTTGCTGAGTGTAGGGATGAGTTGGTTAAGGCTTAGTTGATTCGGTGAGTGGCATTAACGTTATTTAGCGCGATATTCAATAGAAGGTTGCCCCGCCAGCAATCCAAC
>JANXWL010000108.1 GCA_025351225.1 Methylotenera sp.
CTTATACTTTAGATGAAGTTAAAAGTCGTCTAGGCCTTGCTGATTAATGGTTTGGGCAATTATTGTAGATGATAAAGCTTTAAAGGTATTACAAAAGCTAGATAAGCCAGTTGCTACACGTATTATTAATTTTATTGAAAATAGACTTTCAATTGCAGATAACCCTAGAAGTTTAGGGGCGGCATTGCAGGGGTCTGAATTGGGTGATTTTTGGAAATATCGTGTCGGTGATTATAGAATTATTGCTTGCATTCAAGATGCGCTAGTGACCATTACCATCATTAAAATAGGCAATCGAAAACAAGTATATCGTTAATACTAAAAGAAAAATATGAATTTATACCCAGTTACCATCATCGAAAATTTTTACGAAAACCCTGCCGCAATTAGAAAATTTGCTTTGGTACAAAAATATACTTTTTGCCATGATATTAAAGAGATTAGTTATACTTTTCCTGGTTGCAGAACTGCAGATATTTCTAATTTAGATAAAGCACTTTACGACCAAATTTGCACAAAATTGGTTTCGGTCTTTCACAATTCTGAGCATGATTATATGCGCTGGGCAATTACAACCAGCTTTCAAAGTGTGGCGGCTGACTATGGCCAAGGCGTGATTCACACTGATCATAATACGATTTTTGCTGCAGTGCTATATTTAACGCCTGATGCGCCACTCAATTCTGGTACTTCACTCTTCAAAAAAAATAAAAACTTTGATGAAAAACAATATTTACAAGCGCTAGATGATAACGATGCGCGATTTAAAACTGGCAAAATTATCATGGATACTGCTTACCACAGTATGTTTGACGAAATTGCGCGCGTGAATAATGTGTATAACACGCTAATTATTTATGAAGGGCGGCATTTTCATGCGGCTAATCATTTTTTCGGCAAAACGTTGCAAGACTCACGCTTGGCGCAAGTATTCTTTATTAATAAAATAGATGCGCAAAAACATAGTTCGTTTCCACTTAACCGCACTGCAGCCATTAAGATTTAATCGTCAATTCCTAACTCTTGAATTTTCCGCGTTAGTGTATTGCGCCCCATACCAAGCTGGTTGGCGGCTTCTATACGGCGGCCATCGGTATGTTGCAGTGCCTTGGTAATCATTACCCGCTCAAAGTCTTTGGTTCGCGCATCTAATACATTTTGCTCGCCACGATTTAGTGCATCGGCAACTTCGGCCGCCAGCGCTTCTTGCCAAGAGTTTGCGCTAATGGCTTTGTTGGTATCTTCTTTCAGTTCTGGTGGTAAATCGGCAACATCCACGCTTTGCCCTGGCGCCATTACGGTTAGCCAGTGGCATACGTTTTCTAGTTGGCGCACATTGCCGCTCCAATTAACAGCGGTTAAATAGCGCAGTGCAGCGGCTGATAGCTGTTTTGGCTCTACCCCAAGTTGAATAGCACTTTGTGCAAGAAAATGTTTGGTAAGATGTGGAATGTCTTCTCTACGCTCACGCAGCGGTGGAAGCCTTAATCTAATCACATTTAATCTGTGAAATAAATCCTCGCGAAATAGGCCTAGCTTTACACGATCTTCTAAATCTTGATGGGTAGCAGCAATAACGCGTACATTCACCTTAAGCGGTTGGTGGCCACCTACACGGTAAAACTGACCATCACTTAACACACGTAATAACCGTGTTTGCAGGTCGGCAGGCATGTCGCCAATTTCGTCTAAAAATAGCGTGCCGTTGTCGGCTTGTTCAAAACGGCCACGCCGCGCCGCCGCCGCGCCAGTAAATGCACCACGTTCGTGTCCAAATAATTCAGATTCTAGTAAATCTTTAGGTATCGCTGCTGTATTGATGGCAATAAAGGGCTGCATTGCGCGTGGGCTGTGTTTATGCAGGGCGCTGGCTACTAACTCCTTACCGCTGCCCGATTCGCCGTTTATGAGCACTGTAGCGTGCGACCGGCTTAGGCGGCCAATGGCACGAAACACCTCTTGCATGGCAGGTGCTTGGCCGATAATTTCTGGCGTTTCTTCTAGCACTACGTTATCTACAGCTTGGCGCATGCTTTCTTCTACCGCGCGCTTAATCACGTCAATAGCTTGATCCACATCAAATGGCTTAGCCAAGTATTCAAACGCACCACCTTGAAACGCTGCCACTGCGCTTTCAAGGTCAGAATATGCAGTCATAATAATCACAGGAATATCAGGATATTTTTGTTTAATTTCTGCCAAGAAATCAAGCCCAGAGCCGTTTGGCATGCGTATATCACTGACTACTACTTGCGGCTGTTCTCGGCTTAAAGCATTTAGTGCCTCGGCTACCGATGAGAAAGTTTTAAATTCCATGTCGGTGCGTGCCAGTGCCTTTTCAAACACCCAGCGGATTGATTTATCGTCGTCTAAAATCCAAATTGGTTTCATGGTTTTCTCTTAATGTTTCAAATATCTTGTAATTCCGTGCTTGATGCAGAATCTTAATAAAGGTGCTATATCAAGTTCAGCATGACAAAAGTTATTGCTGAATATTGGCATGCTTCATCACTGTGCTTTCAACGGGTAGCAAAATGGTAAATGTGGTGTTGCCAGGCACGCTTTCACAATCAATCATGCCATGGTGCTGCGTAACAAAGGTTTGCGCCAAGGCAAGACCTAATCCACTGCCCCCTTCGCGACCAGAAACTAGTGGGTAAAAAATTCGGTCACGAATATCTAATGGTATGCCAGGGCCGTTATCGATAATTTGCAATTTAATGGCCACGCGATAACGCTTTTTAGATAGCGTTACTTGGCGCTCGGCGCGCGTACGCAAGGTAATTTTGGCCTCTTGTGTGCTGTTTGATTGCATGGCTTGCACTGCATTGCGCGCAATATTGAGTACGGTTTGAATAAGTTTTTCGCGGTCGCCAATAAGGTCGGGCAAGCTGGTATCGTAATCCCGCTGTACTTTGATATTGTTTGGCGATTCAGCTAGTAGCAAGCTACGCACGCGCTCTAAAACCTCATGAATGTTGGTAGGCTCATATTTCGGCACGCGATGCGGCACCAGTAGCCTATCCATAAGGCTTTGCAGCCTATCGGCTTCTTTAATAATTACCTGCGTATATTCGCGCAAGCTGGGGTTTGGCAACTCATGTTCTAGCAACTGCGCTGCACCGCGTAAGCCACCTAATGGATTGCGAATTTCGTGTGCAAGGTTGCGCAGTAGCTCAGAGTTAGCTTGCTGCTGAATCAGCATGCGCTCTTCTCGCGCAATGCGCAGTTGCTGATCCATCTGCTGAAACTCTAATAACAGTGTTGCATCATTAATATCGACAGGCGTTACCGTGCAAGTAACAGCAAATGAGTGTTGACGCACGGTGGTGAGCGCAAACTCATGCTCACGATACGGGCTATTATTTTTAACCGCGTTATCAATAGCCATTTGCAAAATTTCGCAATGTAAAAATACTTCAGAAATTTGGCTGCCATGAATTTGTGTGGCACTTAGGGCAAATAAAACTTCAGTACTGGGATTGGCATAAACTACGCGATGCTGTGCATCGAGCACAATCACCGCACTAGCGAGATGCTCTAATCCAGTAAAACCAGATGGAATTGTTTGCAGCATAACTTAAGCTTAATATTCTTAGTGTAAGGTTCTAAATATTGTAGTGCAATCGAGTCATTGCATGTCTGACTACTAAAAGCTTAAGCAAAAGCCAAGCCAGCTTTTTAGCTGGCTGAAAAGTGTGTGTTAAAGATTAATTTGTGGCGTTAATTTCTTTTTGCAGTAGGTCAATATTGCGCTGATGTGCGTCAACATCGGCTTGCAAAGTCTTCATTTTCTCATCAAATTTAGACACGTTGCGCAAAGTTTTGCCATCTTTAGTTTTAAATACTTCAGGATTAGATTCGCCTTCAGCATAAGCTTTTTTGGCATCGTCCAGCGCTTTTTTCTCTGCGTCTAATTCACCTTGTAAAATCTCTTTACGCTTGCCATCACGCTGGTTTTGCGTACCTGAGTCTACCTTTGGAAAGTTTGCTGGCGTTGGGTTTTTTGCTTGTGGTGTGCGCTTGCTTTCGCCGCTAGAATTAGTACCAAAGCTAGTGTCTGCGGGTTCTAAATCAAGCTTTTTTGCACCTTTAATTTTTACATTAGAATAAGTAACATTACCGTTAGCATCGACCGTTTTGTAGATTTCAGCCTGTGCTAATGTGGGTAAAATTAAACCTGTTAGCAAAATGCTTAATAATGTGATTTGCTTAGTTTTTACTGTTTTCTTAGTCATACCAATAGTTTAGATGAGAGTCTTACAGTAAGCAACGAAGTATTAGTGAAATTGGTTGACTGCGGCTTTAGAAATAAAAGTTGTGCAAAACTTACAACACAAATTGAATAAACAAAAAAGGACAGCCTAAGCCGCCCTTTTTTGGTGCATAGATCTAAAGATTAACAGCTGTAATACATGCCAAACTCAATTGGATGCGGCGTCATACGCATTTTGGTGACTTCTTCCATTTTTAAATCAATGTAAGAATTAATCCAATCATCCGTAAACACACCACCACGGGTTAAGAATTCGCGGTCTTTATCTAAATACTCAAGCGCTTGATCTAAAGATGAACACACAGTTGGAATTTGTGCATCTTCTTCTGCAGAAAGATGGTACAAGTCTTTAGTTGCTGGCTCACCTGGGTGAATTTTGTTTTGTACGCCATCTAAACCAGCCATCATTAACGCGCTAAATGCCAAGTATGGGTTAGCAATTGGGTCTGGAAAGCGCGCTTCAATACGACGCGCTTTTTCGCCATGTACAAATGGAATACGAATAGAAGCAGAGCGATTTTTAGCAGAATAAGCTAATTTTACTGGTGCCTCAAAGCCTGGAACCAAGCGTTTGTATGAGTTGGTGCCTGGGTTGGTAATCGCGTTTAATGCGCGTGCGTGTTTGATAATGCCGCCAATATAGAATAGTGCAAATTCGCTCAAACCCGCATAGCCATTGCCTGCAAACAAGTTTTTGCCATCTTTCCAAATAGATTGATGTACGTGCATACCGCTGCCGTTATCGCCAACGATTGGTTTTGGCATAAATGTCGCTGTTTTGCCGTAAGCATGCGCTGTGTTTAGCACTACATATTTAAGTAATTGCGTCCAATCGGCACGTTGCACTAAGGTGCTGAATTTTGTACCAATTTCACATTGGCCAGCTGTTGCTACTTCGTGGTGATGCACTTCAACAGGTACGCCCATTTCTTCTAGCGTCATACACATAGCAGAGCGAATATCTTGCAATGAATCAACTGGAGGCACTGGGAAATAGCCACCTTTAACTGCTGGACGATGGCCTGTATTGCCACCTTCAAAAGTTTCAGAAGAAGACCAAGCGCCTTCTTCTGAATTAATTTTAACGCTAGAACCTTGCATGTTTGATGACCATTGCACGCTGTCAAAAATAAAGAACTCAGGTTCTGGGCCAAAATAGGCCGTATCGCCCAAGCCGCTTGATTTTAAATAGGCTTCAGCACGTTTTGCTAGGCTGCGTGGGTCACGCTCGTAACCTTTGCCATCAGTTGGATCAACTACATCGCAGGTTAAAATAAGTGTTGGTTCGTCCATAAATGGGTCGATATTCGCAGTAGTAGGGTCGGGCATCAATTGCATATCAGATGCTTGAATACCTTTCCAGCCTGCAATTGATGAGCCATCAAACGCGTGGCCTTCTGTAAACTTTTCTTCGTTAAAGTGTGAAACAGGCACAGAAACGTGTTGTTCTTTACCGCGCGTATCGGTAAAACGAAAATCGACAAATTTAATGTCGTTATCTTTTACCATTTTCATTACTTTAGCCACTGACATCAGAATCTCCTAGACGATATTTGGACAAAAAAAATTAAATAAATAGTGATTACACACTATTTTTAGCAAAACTTTATTAGCACAGTATTTTAGCAGGAACTGTGCCAGCTAAAAATAGATAAAAGACGTATTTAGTCATCTACTTAGCAAATAGTTATAAAATAGAGCGATCTAAATAAGTGCATAGGTACCAAAAATGCACCAAAATTGTGCGTAATATGATAGTCATTATTGCCCATGTTTTCACGCTATAATTTCATACAGTCAAAACCTTATTAAGGAGTTTGTGATGAGTACATTTGAAACAATTTTAAATGTTGCGACACAGCGCGCAGATGAAAAAGGTTTGCCTTACGCGGGTGAATTAACGCCGCAAGAAGCCAGTACGCTGCTACAGCAAGACGCTTTTATTTTAGTAGATGTGCGCACGCAAGCCGAGTTAGATTTGGTTGGCAGAATACCCAACGCACATCATATAGAATGGGCGTTTTACCCAGGCATGGTGCCAAACCTAGATTTTGCGGCACAGCTATCCAATATTGATAAGCATCAATCCGTTATTTTTATATGCCGTACTGGCGGACGTAGTCACAATGCCGCTGTAGTAGCCAGCCAGCTAGGCTACACCGCATATAATATGGCAGAAGGTTTTGAAGGCGCGGCAAATCAGCAAAAGCAGCGCACGCTAGTTAATGGTTGGAAACACGCAGGTTTGCCCTGGAATAATTGAAAGCTTAACTAAAACATGACAGATAAGTATGCCGTCATTGGCAACCCAATTGCGCATAGCAAATCTCCACAAATTCATCGTGAATTTGCTAAACAATTTGAAAATACTGACACTCCTCAAAACATTAGCTATGAAGCCAAACAAGCTCCAATAGATGGTGGTTTTGAAAGCTTTATTAATGATTTAAAAGCTCAATGTTATAAAGGAGTGAACATCACTGTGCCATTTAAGTTTGAAGCTTTATTGTTTGTGGCTAAAACCGAAAATGGATTAGTAAAGCCGTTGGCAGATAAAGCAAGAGCGGTGAATACAATTAGTTTTAATGTGGATGGAAGTATCACGGGCGATAACACTGATGGAATCGGGCTGGTAAACGATATTACGAAAAATTTGAATTTTGAAATAAAAATGAAAAGAGTATTGTTGGTCGGATCTGGAGGTGCAGCTTTCGGTGTTTCACAACCTCTTTGCAATGAGAGCCCTAGGCAACTGATTATTACAAACAGAGATTTTGTTAAAGCCGAGATAGTTGCTAAAATACTTTCAGAGTTGATTGATACAAACCAGACTGACACCGTATGCATGGCTAAACGATTTGATGAGTTAAGTGGCATGGAGTTTGACTTGGTTATCAATAGTACATCTACAGGCTTAAGTAATATTGCCTTACCAATCCCTGATTCAATTTTTGCTAAAGATTGTTTGGCCTACGAAATGTTTTATGGCCGCGAAACACCTTTTATGGCACGAGCACGCGCAAACGGCGCACAAGTTACCGATGGTTTAGGCATGTTAGTCGAGCAAGCCGCGGAGGCTTTCCATATATGGCGAGGCGTGCGACCAGAAACTGCGCCAGTCATTACAATGCTAAGAAACATATAACTAGAAACTTGCAAATTGATTCGTTGGCTGCTTAATAATAAACCAAATGCCCGTTCAATAGGGTTTGGCGGGCTTTTAAAGCGCGCCATAGTGCTATTTTTCACCGTCGTCGTTCTTTACCAACTTTGGATTTTTTTGCATATTTGCTGGTGGATTAATTTTAACCCATCTTCAAGTGCGTTTATGGAGGATAGGCTACAGATCATCCAAGCAACAAAGCCAGATGCGGAGTTGAAATATAAGTGGGTGGATTATGTGCAGATTTCGAATAACCTAAAACGTGCTGTAATTGCTAGTGAAGATTCAAAATTTAACGATCACGAAGGTTTTGACTGGGAAGGTATCGAAAAAGCCTACGAAAAAAATATTAAAAAAGGCAAAATCGTTGCAGGCGGCTCTACCATTAGCCAGCAGCTGGCCAAGAACTTATTTTTATCCAGTAAACGCACGCCCTGGCGCAAGGGAGAAGAAGCGATTATCACGGTGATGCTCGAAAAAATGCTCAGCAAACAGCGCATTTTAGAGATTTATTTAAACGTGATTGAATGGGGTAACGGCATATTTGGGGCAGAAGCTGCAGCAAGGCACTACTTTAAAGGCAGTGCTGCCACTTTAAATGCACCTCAAGCGGCTAAACTTGCCGCTATGATACCCAACCCGCGCTTTTACGATGCGCATAAATCAACTACTTACTTAAACCGCCGCACGGCAACTATTCTGGCGCGCATGCGCATGAGCGAATTGCCAACAACACCAATTAACAAAGACAAGGAAGTTCGTATTAAGTAGTTAATTTAGCGACCATTTTGCGCACAATAGGCGCAATGACCAAAATACTAGGGAAGGCAATCGGCCAAGCAATGACAAAAGCATGCAGCCATCGGTTGATAAAGTTGTGTGAAAACCCTGTAAAAATAGCAGTAATTACGCCCGACATAAGTAATGCCATTAGTACAGACATTAAAAATGCGAATAATAAGTTTGAATATTTAGCGTTGATTTTCATGGTTTAAAATTTAATGGCTTAACATGGCTTTCAAATATTGACCTGTATAACTTTTTTTATTTTCTGCTAGCGCTTCTGGCGTGCCCACGCCTACCACCATGCCACCCCCATCACCGCCTTCTGGGCCCATATCAATCAGCCAATCGGCAGTTTTAATCACGTCTAAGTTATGTTCAATAATCACAATGGTGTTGCCTGCATCTCTTAAACGATGAATCACGTCTAATAACAACTGAATATCGGCAAAGTGCAAGCCAGTAGTTGGTTCATCGAGAATATATAAAGTTCTACCTGTGTCACGTTTGCTTAACTCAAGTGATAGTTTGACGCGCTGTGCTTCGCCGCCGCTCAACGTTGTCGCGCTTTGACCAAGCGTAATGTAGCCCAATCCCACGTCTAGCAAGGTTTTTAGCTTACGGGCGATTACGGGTTGCGCACTAAAAAATGTATGTGCAGTTTCTACTGTCATCTCTAGCACTTCACGAATATTTTTGCCTTTAAAATTAATTTCGAGCGTTTCGCGGTTATAACGTTGGCCTTTGCAGACATCACACGGCACGTAAACATCGGGCAAAAAGTGCATTTCTACGCGCAAAACGCCGTCACCTTGGCAGGCTTCGCAGCGACCACCTTTTACGTTAAACGAGTATCTACCAGGCCCGTAGCCACGCGCGCGGCTTTCTGGCACGCCTGCGAATAAATCACGGATTGGCGTAAATAAACCTGTGTAAGTTGCAGGGTTTGATCGTGGTGTGCGGCCAATTGGGCTTTGGTCAACATCGACGACCTTGTCGAAGAAGGCCAAACCATCTACCTCACCAAACGGAGCCGGCTCTGTATTGCTACCATATAAATGCTGCGCAACGACGCGATACAAAGTATCGTTAATAAGTGTTGATTTTCCGCTGCCAGAAACGCCAGTGATGCAAGTAAGCAGGCCGACGGGGATTTCGACCGATACATCTCTTAAATTGTTACCAGTGGCATTGCTGAGTTTTAGCCAGCGCGCAGGGTCGGCTTTGGTGCGCGCGCGTTTATATTCAATTTGCTTTTTGCCGCTTAAATATTGGCCAGTGAGCGAGTTTGGGTTATCTTTAATTTGTTGTGGCGTGCCTTCGGCTACAATTTGGCCACCATGCTCGCCTGCGCCTGGGCCAATATCTACAACGTAGTCAGCCTCTAGAATCGCGTCATGATCATGCTCGACGACGATAACAGTGTTGCCAATATCACGTAAGCGTTTCAGCGTTTCTAGCAGGCGATCGTTGTCTCTTTGGTGCAATCCAATACTTGGTTCATCAAGTACATACATTACACCTGTTAGGCCGCTGCCAATTTGGCTGGCCAAGCGAATGCGTTGCGCCTCACCTCCCGATAACGTTTCGGCTGACCGTGACAGCGATAAATATTCCAGCCCTACGTTGGTTAAAAACTTCAGGCGGTTCTGAATCTCGACCACAATTTTATCGGCAATCGCAAGCTTGGCACCCTTCAATTTAAGCGTTTCAAAGAAAGTAAGCGCTTGCTTTAACGGAACCCTACATACATCATGTATATTTTGCCCACCCACTTTTACATGCCTTGCCTCTCGCCGTAGTCGTGTGCCAGCACAATCGGGGCAGCTAGCCGCGTTAATATACTTCGCCAATTCGTCACGTACAGCCGATGAATCGCTTTCACGGTAACGGCGTTGCAAGTTTTGCAAAATACCTTCAAACGTATGCGTCTTGCCAAAAAATGTGCCACGCTCATTTAAATATCTAAAGGCGATTTGTTCTTTGCCGCTGCCATTTAAAATCACATCCTGTATAGCTTCTGGCAGCTCTTCAAACGCAGTTTCTAAGTCAAAATTATAGTGCGCGGCTAAGCTTGATAGCATTTGAAAGTAAAATTGATTGCGTTTATCCCAACCTTTAATCGCCCCGCTGGCGAGTGATAAAGTGGGAAACGCAACGACACGTTTGGGATCAAAAAACGTGATATTGCCTAAGCCATCACACTTAGGGCATGCGCCCATTGGGTTGTTAAAGCTGAATAGGCGCGGTTCCAATTCTGATAGAGAATAATCACATTGTGGGCAAGAAAACTTGGCCGAAAACGTATGCTCAATTTCAGTATCTATCTCTAGAGCAATTGCTTTGCCATCAGCCAAACGCAGCGCAGTTTCGAAGCTTTCTGCAATGCGCTGCTTCATGTCTTCTTTAACTTTTAGGCGGTCAACGACAACGTCTACCGTATGCTTCGTGGTTTTGGCTAGCTGCGGTAGCGCATCAACTTCGTAAATTTTCCCATCAATACGCAATCGCACAAAACCTTGCGCTTTTAGTTCGTCAAACAAATCCAGTTGCTCCCCTTTGCGATTCGCTACTACAGGCGCAAGAATCATCAGCTTGGTGTCTTCGGGCAGTTTTAACACCGAATCGACCATTTGCGAAACAGTTTGTGCTTCAAGCTTAATATTATGGTCTGGACATTCTGGGTCGCCTGCGCGCGCATATAGCAGTCGCAAATAATCGTGAATTTCCGTTACCGTACCAACCGTACTACGCGGATTGTGCGAAGTAGCTTTTTGTTCGATGGAAATCGCAGGCGATAAACCTTCAATTAAGTCAACATCGGGTTTATCCATACGTGCCAAAAACTGCCGCGCATAGGCGGAAAGGCTTTCTACATAACGCCGCTGGCCTTCTGCGTAAAGTGTGTCAAATGCTAAACTCGATTTACCAGAGCCTGACAAACCCGTAATAACCACGAGTTTATTCCGTGGTAAATCCAGCGAAATATTTTTAAGATTGTGCGTACGCGCACCGCGTATTTTGATAAATTCCATTAAGCTTTGTCGAAAATTAAGGCAACCTGTTAATATACGCAATTATTCTGTTTTAAGCTAATTTAGATGCAA
>JANXWL010000110.1 GCA_025351225.1 Methylotenera sp.
CTCTACGGTGTCAAGTGAATCTGCACCTAAATCATCTACGAATGACGATGCATTTTTTACATCTGCCTCATTTGCACCTAATTGCTCAGAAACAATTTTTTTAACACGTTGTTCGATGTCAGACATCTATTTACCCCTTTAATTAAAAATAGCGACTTTAAAATATGCGTAAAGTCAGACTAAGTGCGTATTCTAACAAAACTCTGCCAAAATACAAAAGTAGTTACAAAATAAAATATTATGCTGAATACATGCCACCATTCACATGAATGGTTTCGCCCGTAATATACGCAGCATTTGGGCTAGCTAAAAACGCCACGGTAGCGGCAATTTCGTTCACATTCCCCAACCTGCCTAATGGCACGCGTTCTAGCATTTTGGTTTTTATGGCATCGGGCAACTCGGCTGTCATGTCGGTTTCTATAAAGCCAGGCGCTACGCAATTAACGGTGATGTTACGACTACCCACTTCAGCGGCTAATGATTTGGTAAAGCCAGCCATGCCTGCTTTAGCTGCGGCGTAATTAGTTTGCCCCGCATTCCCCATGTGGCCAACCACACTAGAAATACTGATAATGCGCCCTACTCGCGCTTTCATCATTGGTCGCAACACAGCTTGGCTCATACGAAAAACGGATTTTAAATTGGTCGACAATACTGCATCCCAATCTTCTTCACCCATGCGCATTAGCAATGTATCTTTAGTAATGCCTGCGTTATTGACCAAAATAGAAACATTGCCAAACTTTTCAGTAATTTCTTTTAAAATAGCGTTGATTTGCGTTGCATCATTCACGTCCAGCGCCATACCTAGACCTTTTATGCCTGCCGCTTTTAATGATGCATTGATATTTTCTGCACCGCCTGCTGATGTTGCAGTACCAATAACAATAGCGCCTTGTTTGCCCAACTCTTGCGCAATTGCCGCGCCAATGCCACGACTAGCGCCAGTGACTAACGCAACCTGTCCATTTAGTATATTCGACATTAAATAAGCCTTTTATCTAATTGATTTAACATAATTTTAATTATATAACTTTAATTATATAACTTTAATTATTAGTTGTAATAAATTCGGCAATCACTTCGTTGCTAATTAAAGCGGTACATGGCAACTCTGCAACAATACGCTTTGTTAAACCAGCCAACACTTTTCCAGGACCACATTCCGCACTGCTTGTCACACCTTGCGCAACAATGGCCTGCACCGTTTCTACCCAGCGCACAGGCGAATACAATTGGCGCACTAGCGCATCTTTTATCTGCTCAGCATCATTATAAGCTGCAACGTCAGCATTATGAATCACTGGGATTTGCGGCACTTGAATCGTTACATCTTTTAAATATTCAGCCAAGTTTTCAGCTGCTGGGCGCATTAGCGCGCAATGCGATGGCACGCTAACAGGCAATGCCAGTGCGCGTTTTGCACCTTTAGCCTTAGCGATTTCCATAGCACGCTCAACTGCTGCTTTGTTGCCCGCAATCACTACTTGACCAGTTGAATTGTAATTCACGGCCTCACATACTTCACCTTGCGCCGCTTCTAAACAGGCTGTGCGCACTTGTTCGTCATCCAGTCCTAGTATCGCCGCCATTGCACCCACACCTTCTGGTACGGCAGCTTGCATCGCTTCTGCACGATACTTCACTAAGGGCAGTGCTTCAGCAAAACTTAAGGCATTTGAAGCGACCAATGCCGTATATTCACCCAAGCTGTGACCCGCATGAACGCTAGCTTGCAGGCCAGCTGCTGTAATGTAGGCGCGATAGCTTGCAACGCCAGCAATTAACATTAAGGGTTGTGTATTTTGCGTAAGGTTTAACAACTCATTCGGCTCAGTCGCCATTACCCAAAAATCTACGCCTAAAACATCAGAAGCTTCGATAAAGGTTTGTTTAATAATAGGATTATCGCCAAATCCGTTCATCATGCCGACGGATTGTGAACCTTGCCCAGGAAAGAAAAATGCTATTTTACTCATGTTTGATTATACCTAAACTAATAACGAATCAGCGCCAAAACTTAATATCTAATTAGGGCAGAGCCCCAAGTAAAGCCGCCGCCAAAGGCTTCCATCAAAATTACATCGCCACGTTTAATACGGCCATCGCGCACCGCGACATCTAACGCCAGCGGAATGGATGCGGCTGAGGTGTTGCCATGTTTATCGACGGTCACCACCACTTTATCCATGCTCATATCGAGCTTTTTAGCCGTTGCGCTAATAATACGGATGTTAGCTTGATGCGGTACCAGCCAATCAATGTCAGACTTTTGCATGTTATTGGCAGCTAGCGTTTCATCCACAATTTGGTCTAGTGTATTCACCGCCATTTTAAATACGGCGTTGCCTTCCATAATAACGGTGTCATTACCTTCAGCTTTACGGGGTACATGCAGCATATTTTCGTAATTGCCGTCAGCATGTAAATGCGTAGAGATCACGCCTTGCTCAGCCGCATTAACATGATCAGTTGCTTGTAAAATAATCGCACCTGCGCCATCGCCCCACAAAATACAGTTACTGCGGTCAGTGTAATCAACAATCCGCGAAAACGTCTCTGCACCAAGCACCAGCGCGCACTTGGCTGCACCTGCTTGAATAAAGTTATCTGCTGTTGCAAGCGCATAAATAAAGCCACTACATACCGCTTGTATGTCGAAGGCTGGGCAGCCAGCAATACCCAATTTACGCTGTAACATGGTGGCAACGCTAGGGAATATTTTATCGGGCGTGGTGGTAGCAACGATGATTAAATCAATTTGCTTTGCAGTAATGCCTGCCGCTTCAATCGATTTTAGCGAGGCTTGTAGTGCTAAATCACTAGTGAATTCACCTTCTGCAGCGACGTGGCGCTCACGTATACCTGTACGCGTAAAAATCCACTCGTCAGTAGTATCCACCATTTTTTCAAAATCGGCGTTACTAAGAATTCTTTGAGGCAAATAACTGCCTGTGCCCGCTATCTTGGCGACTATTTTTTTGTTTTCGTTCATTGCGCGTCGCCTTCAATTTCAGTCGTAATGGCATCCGTTGTAGCAGGCTGAATATGTTCAATTTCTAACTGTTGCGTAATGCGATGCAACACGCCGCTGCGTGCTTCTTCAATAGCAACATGAATAGCATTGTAAAACGCAACCGCATCTGCCCCGCCATGACTTTTAACCACAATGCCACGCAAGCCTAAAAAGCTAGCACCATTGTAAAGACGTGGGTCTAAGCGCTTTTTAAAGGCTTTTAATACCGGCATTGCGCCTAAAGCCATGACTTTAGTGAGCCAGCTTTTTTTAAATTCTTGCGTTAAAAATTTACCCATCATGTGCGCCAAACCTTCGGTAGTTTTAAGGGCTACATTACCCACAAAACCATCACACACCACCAAGTCAGTAGTGCCTTTAAAAATGTCGTCACCTTCAACATTGCCATAAAAATTTAAGTGGCTAGCGCGCAGTAATTCAGCAGCTTGTTTCACTACTTCGTTGCCTTTAATATCTTCAGAGCCAATATTTAATAGTCCTACCGTCGGATTCGGCTTGTGCTCGACACAACTCACCAACATCGCCCCCATCACCGCAAATTGTAACAAGTGTTCCGCAGTGCAATCGGCATTCGCACCAAGGTCTAACATGTAGGTGTTACCTTTTTCTGAAGGCAAGGCAGATGCAATGGCAGGTCTATCGATACCTGGCAGCATTTTTAGCACATAACGTGCGGTAGCCATTAGTGCGCCCGTATTGCCTGCACTAACACAAGCATGTGCCTCGCCAGATTTGACTAAATTGATAGCCACACGCATTGAGGAGTCTTTTTTGTTTTTGAGGGCAGATTGTGGCGACTCATCCATCAATACCACTTCGGTGCTATGGTGAATGCGCAAACGTGGGCTGACGCTGGCTTTGTGGGCTTTTAACTCGGCCAAAATAGCATCTTCAAGCCCAACCAGCACAACGTTAAGTTGGCTATCTTCTTTAAGCGCATTCAGCACAGCGGGAACGGTAACATGAGGGCCGTGATCGCCGCCCATCGCGTCAATTGCAATTGTAATATCCATCATTTGAATTAGATGTAATTATTGAAGGGTTGTCAACGCTAAACTGCGTATATAGTTAAAATCAAGATAGCGCGCAGATGAGCAAACGCCGCACTGAACATAGCGCGGCGTTGAATTGAATCTGAAGAAAAAGGTTTATTACTCGCCTTTTGTCGCTACAACCTTGCGACCACGGTAATAACCGCTTGCGCTTACGTGGTGACGTAGGTGTGTTTCGCCTGTTGTTGGCTCTACAGCCAATGCTGGGTTGACTAAAAAGTCGTGTGAGCGGTGCATGCCGCGTTTAGAAGGTGACTTTTTATTTTGTTGAACTGCCATGATAATACTCCAAAAACGTGCTTAAAATTTACGCTAAATACAGCGCGTCATATACCAAGCGCGCATTCTAATTGATTCGCGCCTTAAAGTAAATCAATAACTTGCCAAATAACTTAAATGTAGCCTAACTAAAATATGGCTCGGTTTATTTAAACTTACCCTTAAGCACCGCAAATGGGTTCGGCTTCTCGCCGCTTTGCATGCTCAAACTGCTGCAAGGGCCTTCGTGCACAGGGGCAATCGGCATGGCTAGCAGCAACTCATCTTCAATTAATTCATGCACATTCATCTCGCTATTAATTTCTAGCCAATCTATTTCGTCACTACCTTCCACTTCATTGGCTTCTATTTCATTGGCTTCTATTTCATTGATGGTTGAATCACTTAATAAATAATCAAAATTTAAGTCTAGATTAATCAGCATTTCCTCCAAGCAACGCTGACAAATAACGGGTAACTGACTTTTGATATGCAAATGCAAGCTAGGCTGACGAAACCGTTTGTAATCGCCCGTTAATGTGAAATGAATGGTCGCCAAATGCGCATTTTCACTTTGTAATGCAAGCGTTTCCGCTAGCCGATTAAGGCTAATAGGTGCAAAATTGTTGGCAATTTCTTGCTGTTTTTGGGCAAATTCTAAGTTATTAATGGTTAATAATTTCATGGTAAAAAAGTTAAACTTGTCATGTTTTTAATGCTGCATATGTCCCTTAGAGCGCGCTTGCATGTTATACTTCAGCTGTTTAATGCTTAACATTTAGCACGTTATATTACTGGTTTTATTAAGGGTGTTTGTGTTCAAAAAAATTCTAGTTGCTAATCGGGGTGAAATTGCAGTGCGTATTGTACGCGCTTGCTCTGAAATGGGTATTAAATCTGTTGCGATTTATGCGGATGCTGATCGTCACGCCTTGCATGTAAAAAAAGCTGATGAGGCCTATAACTTGGGTGCAGATCCTGTTGCAGGTTATCTAAATGCACACAATATTGTCAACGTAGCGGTGGCTGCTGGCTGCGATGCCCTTCACCCAGGCTATGGTTTCTTATCAGAAAACCCCGAATTAGCCGAAATTTGCGCGCGTCGTGGCATTAAGTTTATAGGGCCAAATGCATCTGTCATCCGCCAAATGGGCGATAAAATCGAAGCTCGCAAAGCCATGACTGGTGCGGGAATTCCTTGCACGCCTGGCAGTGATGGCAACTTAGCCGATTTAGATGAAGCAGTCGCCTTGGCTAAAAAAATTGGCTACCCAGTAATGTTGAAAGCCACCAATGGCGGCGGCGGACGCGGCATTAGACGTTGTGACAGCGAAAAAGATTTGCTCACTAATTATGACCGTGTGATTAGTGAAGCCAGCAAAGCCTTCGGCAAGCCTGAAGTATTCTTAGAAAAATGCGTGGTGCATCCGCGCCATATCGAAGTGCAGGTGATGGCCGACAGTAAGGGTAATGTGATTCACTTGTTTGAGCGCGATTGTTCGATACAGCGCCGCAACCAAAAACTCATCGAAATCGCGCCATCGCCCCAGTTAAGTCAAGCGCAACGTGACTATATTGGCGGCTTAGCC
>JANXWL010000011.1 GCA_025351225.1 Methylotenera sp.
CGCAATATGCCAGAAGCCTCACCTGGAAAGCCGATATGCTCTTGCGAGCCAAACCCAAGCTGATTGAATGCGCTCCATAACTCCTCACGTTTTAGGCTTAAAGCCATTTTGGCTGCGCCCACGTTGGACGACTTTTGTATCACTTGCGCCACCGTTAAAATGCCATGCATGTGCGAATCGTGAATAGTGGCAGGGCCAATACTCATACTACCTGGCGCGGTTTGAATTTTAGTATCAGGCTTGTAATCGCCAAACTGCATGGCCGCAGATGCGGTTACAGGCTTCATGGTAGAGCCTGGCTCAAACGTATCAGTAATCGCACGATTGCGTGTTTTGCCAACAATATTCACAGGGTTGTTTGGGTTATAAGTCGGCAAGTTCACCATCGCCAACACTTCGCCTGTTTTGGCATCTAATATCACTGCTGCGCCCGCTTTTGCTTTATGCTGCTCAACCGCTTTCGCTAGCTCTCTAAAGGCTAAGTATTGCAAACGCCTATCGATGCTTAACACTAAATCGTGGCCATCTTGCGGAACCTTGACCGCTTCTAAATCTTCAACAATATGGCCTTGCCTATCTTGAATGACACGACGACTGCCAGCTTTGCCAGACAAAATACTATTTTGTGCCAGCTCAAAACCCTCTTGACCGTTATCATCAATGCCCGTAAAGCCAACCAAATGCGCAGTGACATCGCCCGCAGGATAAAAACGTTTGTATTCACGCTGCGTAAAAATGCCTGGAATCTCCAAGCTCATCACTTTTGCTGCTTGCTCGGGCGAAAGGCGACGTTTTAAGTAAACAAACTCACGCTCGGTATTGGCTATTTTTTTGTCAATATCGGGTGTATTCATCAGCAGTAATTTGGCTAAATCTTTTTTCTGCCCCGCCGTCATTTCCACATCAGGCGGACTTGCCCAAATTGACTCCACAGGGCTGCTAATGGCAAGCAATTCGCCATTTCTATCGGTAATTTTTCCGCGATGCGCTTGCAGAACTAGCGAGCGGCTATAGCGCGCATCGCCTTTTTTCTGCAAAAAAGCTTTATGCAAGCTTTGTAAGTAAATGCCGCGCACCAGTAAGCCTGCAAATAAGCTCAATACAGCAATCAACAGTACGCGCCTGCGCCATGCTGGTAACTTAACAATATGATGTTGTGCTTGGTTGTAAGCCATTATTTATAAATATCGATTCAATTCTACTTATTCAGCTCTACTTGTTTAAATCTACGGCTTTAAGTCTTCTAGCGAAATCACCTGAATGCGCTTTGCATCAGGCACTTGCATATTCAATTTTTTGTTGGCCAATTCTTCAATGCGCGAATGCATCGCCCAAGTGCTTTGCTCCAGCTGCAATTGACCATATTCAGTCTCGTATTTTTTAGCGAGCTCTTGCAGTTGCTCCAGCTCAAAATACAATTTACGCGCTTTATGCTGCGAGGTAACAATACTTAAGCTCACTGCAATCAACACAAAAAATAAAATCAAATTAAGCTTTGTCATTTTTTAAATCTAGTCACAAGGCTGCTGTCCGCTCGGCCACTCGCATTACCGCACTGCGGCTACGCACGTTTTGCTTAATCTCTGCTGCGCTGGGTTTAATGGCTTTGCCCACCGCTGTTAATCGCGGTTGCGGCAAATCCTTTGCTTTAATAGGAAAGTTGCTTGGTAAATCATCGCGATTTTGTTCACTTTGAATAAAGCGTTTTACAATGCGGTCTTCAAGCGAATGAAAGCTAATCACGACCAAACGCCCACCTACCGCTAGCAAATCTAAACACTTAGGCAAAATTAGCGATAACTCCTCAAGCTCCGAATTGACGAAAATCCGTAAAGCTTGAAAGGTGCGCGTTGCAGGGTTCTGCCCCGGTTCGATCTTGGGGATTGCACTTGCCACGACCTTGGCAAGCTGCCCAGTACTGGTGATGGGGCGCCCGTCATCGCGCTCCTTAATAATCGCCCTTGCAACCTGCTTAGCAAACCGTTCTTCACCATAATCTTTTATCACTTTCCCTAATTGTTGCTCTGAAATTGTGGCAAGCAGCTCTGTAACTGTTTTGCCACGCGACTGATCCATGCGCATATCTAATGGCGCATCAAACCTAAAACTAAAACCACGCTCAGCTTCGTCAATTTGCGGCGACGAAATACCTAAATCCAATAAAATGCCATCGACCTGCGCTAAATTGTTATCTATTGCCAGTTGATTAATTTCTGAAAAATGTCGATGCTCAATTTTGAATCGCGCATCGCTTATTGACTGACCTTCTGCCAAAGCCGCCAAATCTCGGTCTATGGCAAACAAACGACCTGCTTTGTCTAATTTGGATAAAATTAAGCGACTATGCCCACCTCGCCCAAACGTGCCATCAATGTAGGTGCCGCTTGGATTGATGTTAAGCGCAGTCACGGCCTCATTGAGCAAAACGGTAATGTGTGTTGAAACTGAAGACATAACGACTAGGGATACCTGTTTTGAAGACACTTGCTTTAAAGACACTGCGGCTACCGCGGGCGCTGAAATCGCGCCCAAACTCATAGTGAAAAACCTTCCAATTCTGCGGGCATCTCAATGCCGTCGCCGTTCATTACATTATCCAGCTGCTTGCGCCAAGCGGCCATATTCCACATTTCAAAGTGGCTACCTTGGCCAACCAGCATCACATCTTTTTCTAAATTGGCAAACTCACGCAAAGCAGGCGACACCAACATGCGGCCTGCGGAATCAATCGTAATATCTTCGGCATAACCCACTAACAAACGTTGTAAGCTAGACGATTGCTTATCGAAGCTCGATAGCGCCATCATTTTGGCCTGAATCGGCTCCCA
>JANXWL010000136.1 GCA_025351225.1 Methylotenera sp.
CGCCATTGTTGCCATGGAATATAGACGGGATTTTTTTGCTCATTCAGGCCAAAGAAAATGCCTTTTTTGTGGTTGTAGTAATTAACAGGATCATATGTGCTTTGTGAATTCGGCAAATGCACGCCAATTTGGCGAATGTCAGTTTTGCGATTACGCTCAGTGCTATTGGCTTTGGTTAAGCGATGTTTAATGATTTCGATATAAGGTGAGGTATATCGAATACCTAATATCACAGTCGCAATGCCTGCAATGCAGCCTATGGCAAATGCCCATAGGTGATGTATCGGTAAGTTAAGCGTGCTATTTGCAAAATGAAGCGCAAGATAGGGAATGGCGAAATAAAACCCTAGCTGGAACACTATGGCGGTTAACGCCATACTTCCAAATAGGCCGCCAGCTTTGTTATCACGATTTAGCCATGATAATGTGATGCATACGCCGAACACTAACCCTATGCACCACCAATAGTGCTCAAGGTAGATAATCCAAGCGTTTAAGAAATTAATGACGAGGTTATTTAGTTTCGAGACGAAGTTCATAGTTATTCCTGTTCTGTTGATGGCTGTTTACGGGCAATGGCTTGATGCATGGCCGCAAGGTATTTAGGGACTTCTTTGGGGTCGGTTGGCTTGATTGTTTCATCAAGTTTTTTAAGTTCTGCCAACCTCTCTTTGGCACGCGCTAACGAAAGGCGCACACCTGCTTCTGGTGTGAACTGACCAGCTTTTGCACGTGTAATGAGTGAGCGTAGATAGCTCAGTGGTGCACCTGTGACTTTATTCGCGTTAAGACGAGCTGCCAACTCATCAAGCACTGCTTGCGCCAACATAGTATCAATACCATTTAGCTGTGATTTAGCAAGCTCACGCTCTTCTGGTTTAAGTTGCGATGGAAAAATGAAATTTGCATCACCACTAGGAATTTTTGCTGTTTTGTTATCTTGTAGTGGTGGTCTTAAAGTATTAGAACCTTCTAATTGCAAACCCTTAGTGGTTGATTCACCAATGCTTGGTGTTTCCAAAGCTTGGTTTTGCCGACAGATGGAAAACCTATCTTTCGGTGGGTTTTGCTGATCTGCGTTATTTGCACTTGATAAAGAAGTCTCGATTGCCCAATAGTCAGGGTTGTTTAGTATCCACTGCTTACCTGTAATTTGGCCTGCTCTATAAGTTTTTTGGCTGACTTGATTAAGTGCTAAGGCTTCTGCATTGCTCAGTTGTTTTGGCAGTATTTTTATAGCGCCAATGGTGCGTAACTCTTTAAGATAGCTTTTTAATTGAGTCATGCCGCAAGGTGACATGCCCACGATATGTGAAGAGTAAAACACCCAATCGGATGGAAAGTCCCATAGCATGGCAAATAGACCTCTGGCACCATAACTTAAACGCGCATCACGCAATAGCGCCCGTTTAATTGGTTTAGTAAAAGGCGTATCTTCGCCGTTGCGAAGTATTTGGATTCTGCTCATGATGACCAGCTATCTTGAGCTAGTTAACGCTTGGCGGACTTTACCAACGTTATACGCCGCAATTCTCGTCGCAGAATTTTCGTCTTTTGGATTTGCTTCAGGAAATGTGCCAGCTTTTATGCGTCGTCTAATTGAAGATTCTGACATAGCAAAAAGCACCAGCAAGTCAGCCATTCTTACATTTGCTGAATCTGGTAGTGAGTCAAAATTTTGTATTGATATTGATAGTGTCATGATAATTCTCCGTGTGTTTTGTAAGGTCACAACGAATCATAAAAATCATGACAGCCTAAATCATTTCAATAGCAGTAAATAAAACTGCTATTGGTATTTATTCTGACTCTAAGCTCCGATTGGCTGCTGCAAATTTTTTATCAAGATTGGTTTTTGATATTCCATATTTTCCAATAAACCCATTAAATCCATTTTCTGGATCTATGATTGTTTCAACAATGGCAGATTGATTTCCGAATAAACTTTTTTGATGTTCAGATAATGATTTTTTTTGTACTATTAGCAGCAAAGCACCGATGATATTAAGGTATGCAGTTTCTGAGCGCTCATCTAATGGTCTTTCGACAGTGTGCTTGATTTCAGAATCTATTTGCAATGCAATCTGTTTCATTAGCTTATTTTTTTCTTTTTCATCTTTGCTTAATTTCCATGCTTTTAATAGCATAAACGTATCTGGCGAGTAGTTCCGCACTGTTTTATTTAGGTAATCATTGAGAGCGTCGCTTTCAAGCTCGTTGTTGTCTACCACTTTATTTCCCAAGGAATTGTGAAAGGCAATAATATTTTTATAGAAAATTACACCTAAGGCGCCACCTTCAAAAAGTAAAAGGATAACCATACCAGCTAGGCCTATGTGTTTTTTTGTACCCCAAAAAAACTGATACCAATCGTAATACATTAAAAATATTGAGCATAAAGTAATCAAAACAACGACCATCAAAGATGTTGAATACTTAAGCATTCGTATGACTAATTGATTGCTAGCTTGATTTTGTATTTTTTGTGTATCGCTAGCATTGGAATTGTCTTTTAATCGATTCAGCATATATTTCCTTATTTTTGGTTTTTTAATTGATCTAGGTAATCAGCCCATTGTTGCATCATAGTTTTGCGTTGCTCAATAAATCTAGTACGGTTATATGCGCCGCCAAGATTGTCAGGCACAGTATGTGCCAGTTGATGTTCGATAATATGTGGGTCAATATTGAGGCGTTCATGCAATATTGTTCTGGCCATCGCTCTGAAGCCATGACCAGTTATTTGTGTTTGAGTATCATAACCCATGCGTTTGAGTGCCGCATTTACTGCAGCTTCACTCATTGGCCTTAAGGGAGAGTGCCCTCCTGGAAACACATATTCTCTATGACCAGACAAAGGATGCATTACTTTTAAAATTTCAACGGCTTGTTTGGATAGTGGAACTAAATGATCGGTTTTTGTTTTACTGACTACATAGCGCCATTCGCCTGCAACTAAATCAATATCACTCCACTTAGCTTGCCTAAGCTCACTTGGTCTGGCGAAAACTAAGGGTGAAAGCTTAAGTGCGCATTGAACGGTTACAGTGCCGTTAAACCCGTCAATTGCGCGTAGTAGTTCGGCTATGTCCTTTGGGTCAGTAAAGGCGGCCATGTGTTTAGTTGTGGTAGCAGGTAAAGCGCCTTTCAGGTCGTAAGTGACGTCACGGATGGCGCGACCTGTTTGCACGGCATAGCGAAATACTTGACCAGCAGTTTGCAATGCGCGATGAGCTGTTTCAAGTTTATTGAGACTTTCAATACGCTTAACTGCTTGAAGTAGTTGTGGTGCCGTTATGTCTGCAATGGGCGTGTTGCCAATCCAAGGAAATAAGTAAAGCTCGAAGCGCCTAATGACTTTATCCTTATGAGTCTCAGCTTTATTTTTCATGTGAGTGCTCCACCATTCACGAGCAACTAACTCAAAGCTGTTTGCAGAGCTGAGAATTTTATCTGCTTTGATTTGTTGACGCTTTTCACTTGGGTCAACTTGATCATTAGCTAATAGCCTTCTTGAATCATCACGCTTATCTCTGGCTTGTTTAAGTGATACATCAGGATATGTTCCAAGTGACAGTAGTTTTTCTTTGCCCTCAAAACGATACTTAAATCGCCACCACTTACCCCCAGCAGGGGTAACTTGCATGAATAAACCGTCCGTATCATACAGTTTATAAGGCTTTTCAGCGGGTTTTGCATTCTGGATTGTGGTGTTTGTAAGTGCCATTTGGGGGTAACTTTCTAAGAAACAAACTCAAAAACAAGAGTTACCCCACAAAGTTACCCCAATTAGTTGGGGTATGTCAAGAAATGTTATGACGGTGTATGAAGTAATAAAAAAGCCCCGCAGCTAGTATCTGCGGGGCTTTTGAAGGCTTACGGTGCTTTGTGAAGCCTTGTAGTGGTGGTGAAAGAGGGACTTGAACCCTCGACCCCAGGATTATGAATCCTGTGCTCTAACCAGCTGAGCTACATCACCGTGTAAACTTTATGCTTAAAATTAATAACTTAAACTTTACGCAAGGGCGCAATTCTAGTGGTTTAGGCGCTTGTTGTCAAAGTTAGTTTATGAATTAGCCGTTAAATCTCGCGCAGCTAAACATTGAATCTAAAGTGCATCACGTCGCCATCTTGCACGATGTACTCTTTGCCTTCCAAGCGCATTTTGCCTGCTTCTTTGCTGCCTTGTTCGCCTTTGTTTTTAACGTATTCGTCGTATTGAATCACCTCTGCGCGGATAAAGCCACGCTCAAAATCGGTATGAATCACACCCGCGGCTTGCGGTGCGGTGGCGCCTTTTTTCACGGTCCAGGCGCGTACTTCTTGCACGCCAGCGGTAAAGTAAGTCTGTAGCCCAAGTAAATTATAAGCGGCGCGAATGACGCGATTTAAGCCGGGTTCATCTT
>JANXWL010000162.1 GCA_025351225.1 Methylotenera sp.
GGGTGAAAGCGGTACATAAAGCCTTCCATCACTTTAACGCCTGCTTTTTTCGCCGCGACCTCAATTTTTTCAATATCCGCCACCGTAATTGCCATCGGCTTTTCGATGAGCACATGCTTGCCAGCATTAATGGCCTTCAACGCCCACTCTGCGTGCTCTTCATTCGCCATCGGGCAGTAAATGGCCTCAACATTTTGGTCACTAATCAAGCCATCCAAATCGTCATAACACTTAATATCTGGGTAGCAAGGCGCGTATTTCTCTAAAGTCGCTTTCGCCGCACCCGTACGACGGCTAGCAATTGCAATCAATTGAGAATTCGATGCCTCGATAATCGCGGGTAATAAGCGCTCGTTAACCCTCGCTGCTCCTAAGATACCCCATTTAAGTTTATTCATACATCGCTCCACTTAATGCTACAACCAATGCTGGCAATTTGTTCTTCTGGTCCCTGGCCCGTTTCTGCAATTTGATGCATCGCATGAAACAAATCACGCGTGCTGTTAGGTGCAGTTTCTTTACGACTTTCGTCAAAGCGGCCGCGGTATTGCAGCTGAAATTGATTATTAAAGCCGAAAAAATCGGGCGTGCACACCGCGCCATAACTTTTAGCGATTTGCTGACTTGCGTCTAACAAATAGGGAAATGGGAAATCCATCTCGCGCGCAATGATTTGCATGTTTGCAACGCTATCTTCTGGGTAATCAGTTGGGTCGTTGCTCATTATCGCTACAGTATTTACGCCAAGCATTTTCAGCTCGCTCACATCATGAATAAGTCTTGGCAAAATGGCTTTTACATAAGGGCAATGGTTACAAATAAACATCACCAGCAGACCATTTTTGCCCATGACAAGATCGCGTGAAACTAAGTTACCATCAACGCCATTTTGACTGACATCAGCCAAGTTAAAATCGGGCGCTTGCCATCCAAAATCGCACACGGGCGGATTAATACTTGCCATGTTTTATCTCTTTATTGACTATAATTTAATTTTATCACTTTAAGTTGTTTGAATCATGTCAAACCTTCGATTTTATACCGCCGATAATCTAAAAGCTGGCGCAACAGTCAAACTATCCGAAAACGCTGCCACCCATGCCACACGCGTGTTGCGGCTGGAAATAAGCGATGAAATTGTACTATTTAATGGTGATGGCAATGACTACACTTGTGCAATCACCAGCATTAAAAAAACTGAAGTTTTAGTCATTGTAAAAAGTTTTGTAAAAATAACAAATGAATCGCCGCTTAATATAACGCTGCTGCAAGGCATATCTAGCGGCGATCGCATGGATTATACGATTCAAAAAGCCGTTGAATTGGGCGTGACTGCGATTGTGCCGATTGTAACAACGCGTAGCGTGGTGAAGTTGTCGAATGAACGTGCCGAAAAGCGCTTAGCGCATTGGCAAAATGTTGTGCATGCCGCCTGCGAGCAAACTGGCCGCGCGTTTGTACCGCAAGTGGCTTCGCCAATAAGCTTATCGGCATGGCTAGCCAATAACCCTCATAGCAATTCTACGCGCATTTTACTAAACCCAATTGGCGCGCTGCGCTTGGCTGAATTGCCTAAACCTACTGACCATATTGAGCTAAGACCTGTTGAATTATTGGTCGGCGCAGAAGGCGGTTTAAGCCAAACTGAAATTGATACCGCTTTATCGCAAAGCTTCCAATCGGTTATTTTAGGCGCACGCATTTTACGAACCGAAACAGCCGCTTTAGTTGCTATTTCAGCGATGCAGACTTTATGGGGGGATTTTTAAGCAATTTAATTGTATTATTTACATATTTAATTTAATATTATGCTTAATTTACAAATTAAGAACTTAAATAATGTCTCTTGGTATCTCAATACGGCAATGTCGCAAATCACTTAACATCACGCTGCAAGTGCTAGCTGCGCAGGTGGGCGCAGATGCCGGCAACTTATCGCGCATTGAACGTGGTGAACTAGGCGTTTCTGAAAGCTTATTGCGCAAAATTGCAGTTGCACTAAACACTACGCCGGCTAGCCTTTATGCGCAAAGTGATGCAACAGCTCAACCAGGTTTTACTAACTCGCAAATTAACCAAGCGATCAATCAATCAAGCCCGCACGATTTTGTACAATGGTTTCGCAGCGCCACACCTTACATTCACGCCTTTGGAGGACGCACCTTTGTGATTGCCTTTGGTGGCGAAATTGTGGACGAAAAACAATTTATTGCGCTAACGCATGATTTAAATTTACTGGCAAGCCTAGAAGTGCGGCTAGTGTTAGTGCATGGCGCGCGCCCACAAATTGAGCAGCGTTTAAAGCGCGACAAACTTGCTCCAGCATTTCATAATGGGTTGCGCGTGACTGATGATGCTGCCATGGAGGCTGTGAAAGAAGCGAACGGCGCGGTGCGGGTAGAGATTGAAGCCTTATTATCAATGGGCATAGCCAATTCGCCGATGGCAGGTGCGGATATTCGCGTAGCGAGTGGTAATTTTGTCACGGCTAAGCCGCTTGGCGTGCGTGATGGTGTGGATTTACAACACACGGGCGAAGTGCGAAAAATTGACGCAATTGGCATACAAAAACGCTTGGATGATAGCGAGTTGGTGCTGCTATCACCGCTTGGTTATTCGCCCACGGGTGAGGCGTTTAATTTAAGTTTAGAAGATGTGGCGGTAAGCACAGCGATTGCGCTGGATGCTGACAAGCTGATTTTTCTTATGGACAGCACTGGTGTACAAAATTTGCGCGGTGAGTTACTGCGTGAAATGACAGCTGACAAAGCTAAAAATTTGCTAAAAAATATTGAAAATAGTGATGATCCCATTAACTTTTCTGAGGACGTGACTTACTACCTACCTGCTGCAGTGCGGGCTTGCGAGCACGGCGTGGCGCGCACGCATTTAATTAGTCGCCACATTGATGGCGCGATTATTCAAGAGCTTTTTACGCACAGCGGCATTGGCACCATGGTGACAGAGTTACCACTGGAAACCATGCGCCAAGCTAATATTGACGACGTGGGCGGCATTTTAAAGCTGATTGAACCACTTGAAAACGAAGGTATTTTGGTACGTCGCGGACGCGAGCGTATTGAGATGGAAATTGCACATTTTTATGTAATGGAACACGACAATCGTACTATTGGCTGCGCGGCTTTACATCCGTTTGCACAAGAAAAACAAGTGGAATTTGCTTGCTTGGCGATTGACCCCGAATATCGTGGCGGTGGGCGTGGTGACAAGCTATTTAATTACTGCCAGCAACAAGCCAAAAGTTTAGGGTTTAAACAACTTTTTTGCCTAACTACACGCACAGAGCACTGGTTTTTAGAACGCGGCTTTATTGAGCAATCGGTTGAAGAATTACCGCATGAAAAGAAAAAAATGTATAACTTTCAGCGAAAATCAAAAGTATTTGTTAAAACGCTTTAGCTTAAGTTTTAGGCACAAAATTTAGTTACAATAACGCAAATCAAAATAATCTAATCTAAAATTTACGGAAAACCTATGTTAAGTCAAACCACTGCCACAAAAAAGGCGCAAACGCTTGCAGAAGCGCTGCCATATATTAAAAAGTTTTTTGATAAAACCATCGTCATTAAATATGGTGGCAACGCCATGACAGACGAGCATTTAAAGCAATGTTTTGCGCAAGATGTGGTGCTGTTAAAGCTGGTTGGCATGAATCCTGTTGTAGTGCATGGCGGCGGCCCGCAAATTAACGAAATGCTGGATAAGTTGGGTAAAAAAGGCGAGTTTATTCAAGGCATGCGCGTCACTGATGCCGAGACCATGGACGTAGTGGAAATGGTGCTGGGTGGGCAAGTGAATAAAGAGATTGTCAACTTGATTAATCGTCACGGCGGTAAAGCTGTGGGCTTAACAGGCCAAGATGGCAATTTTATTCATGCACATAAGCTATTAATGGAAGACTTAAACGACCCCACAAAAATGATAGATGTTGGCCAAGTGGGCGAAATTACAGCGATTGACCCAAGCATTATCAACTTTTTAGACACAGGCGATTTTATTCCCGTGGTTGCGCCCATCGGTGTAGGTAAGGATGGTGAAACCTACAACATTAACGCTGATGTGGTAGCAGGAAAATTGGCCGAAATTTTGAACGCTGAAAAGCTTATTTTATTAACCAACACACCTGGTGTGCTGGATAAAAATGGGGAATTACTGACAGGCTTAACACCTAGACAAATTGACGACTTAGTGGCAGATGGTACGCTATCTGGCGGCATGTTGCCAAAGATTAGCTCTGCGCTAGATGCGGCCAGAAGCGGCGTAAAAGCGGTACATATTATTGATGGTCGCGTAGAACATGCATTGCTACTAGAAGTGCTGACGGACGAAGGTGTGGGCACCCTCATCAAAGCCAAATAAATTTCAGATCTCGTTTCATCGCCAATACTGTGTTGACCGCCTCAAAACTTCGTTACCGTATAACTCATATAGCCAGCCTTAGTTTTTCGTTGTCGTCTTGTCTTGGCTTCGAACTGAGGCTGGAATAAATGTCTAGTAAGATTTGGATTTTTGATCTCGACGATACCCTACATAACGCCTCCGCACATATATTCCCAGTAATGAATCGTGCCATGACGCAGTACATCATGGATGAACTTAACTTAGACGAATGCGCAGCGCATAAACTGCGGCAGCATTATTGGCGCGTGTATGGCGCTACGCTAAAAGGTTTGATGCGCCATCATGGTGTTGATGCGTATCATTTTTTAAACTCCACCCATGCCTTGATGGATTTGCCGAATATGGTGATTCAAGTAAAGCGCTTGCGAAGCCTTTTGCAAAGTCTTAAAGGCCGTAAGTGTGTATTCACTAACGCGCCGCGAGACTATGCGATTCGGGTGCTCGAGATTATGGGAATAGCCGATTGTTTTGAGTTGGTGTTTAGTGTGGAATCGACCAAGTTTCACGCCAAACCCAGTGTGCGTGGCTTTCAACTATTGCTTAAAACCTTACAAGCTAAGCCTAGCGATTGCATCATGTTAGAAGATAATTTGCCAGCCTTAATGACAGCCAAACGGCTTGGTATGCGTACAATTTGGGTGACGAAAAAAATGCAAAAACCTAATTTTGTCGATTTTCGTATTGGCTCAGTGTTAGCACTCACTCACCTTAAGCTATAATTAACACAAGCGGTTTAAATCACGTCAATAATAACTGCAATCAATTAAGGGGATTTCATGGCTTCAGACCGCAAGCAGCAAATATTAGAAACTCTCGCACATATGCTAGAAAACCCGCGCCGCGAGAAAATCACTACCGCATCTCTCGCCGCTAAACTCGATGTTTCTGAGGCTGCGCTGTATCGCCACTTTGCCAATAAAGCCCAAATGTTTGAAGGCTTAATTGAGTTTATTGAAGCCAGTATTTTTGGCGTAATCAACAAAATTATGACGGATGAAAACGATGGTGCAAAACAAGTACAGTTAATAATCACCATGTTATTAAAGTTTGCCGAGAAAAACCCAGGCATGACTCGCGTGCTAATTGGCGATGCGCTGGTTAACGAAGATCATCACTTACAAACACGTATTAATATGCTCTACGATAGGGTGGAAGCTAGCTTAAAACAAAGCCTAAAAATAGCAGTGGCTGAGTCAGGCAAAAAAGTAATGCCAGAAGCGCAAGCTAATTTGCTAATTTGTTATGTAATAGGCCGCTGGCAGCAGTATGTACAAAGTGGCTTTAAACGTAAACCAACAGAGCTTATGCAACAGCAACTTGCATTACTAAGTTAGCGCCGCTAATTTTAAAATTAGCTTAACAGTTGTTTACAGCAGCGCTTTTAAAGCTGATATACACTTTTAATCATTGAAACTTGTGATTAAAAGACTAATAAAATGAATATCAACGAAGCAGAAAAATGTATGGCAGCTTTTAAAGATGTTTGTACAAAAGCTGACCAAAACGCGCTAATAAGCAGTGAAGAATGTCATTATTGGGTGTTTGAGGAAGGCTACAAAGCAGCTATGCTGCAAATGGCTGCGGCAGCAAAACTTAATAATACTAATAATACTAATAAATCAAGCGATGATGTTACAGAGAGCTTAATGCACGGATTTACACTTTTAGAGCGATTTAAAATTAAGACAGCCGCTTAAGTAAGTAGTGCTAAATGGCTTGCTTTAGCACTTGTAATCTAGCCTCGAATATTGCATTTTTAATCTTTTCGGGCTCGTTAAATTGATGTGCAATAGCACCAGCATCTATGCTCATTGTAGCTTTCAGTAGTTTTCGCATTAAATCAGCTTCGGGTAATTCACAGTTTTCTAAACCTGCTCTGCCACGCGAGTCACTCTCGCAAGCTTTTAAAAAATCTTCAAATCTTAATGGTTGCCGAATAGCGTCGAGTTCGATTAAAAACTCTAGCAAAGTACGTGGTTTCATTTGCGGCACAACATGTAATTTACCATGAAATTTAGCCACAATTTGTGCAAGTTCTTTGCAGTCGTTCGGCACTCTTAATCGTTTAGCCAGGTCTTTTAACAAACTCAAGCTACGCATCTCGTGCCCAATATGGCGCGGTAAAATATCGGCTGGCGTTGTCCCCTTACCAAGATCATGTACCAGCGCGGCAAAGCGCACAGGCAGGCTAAAATCTTGCTTAGCAGCGTAATCAATTACCATCATCACATGAATACCTGTATCGATTTCAGGGTGATGTTGCGATGGTTGCGGCACACCCCACAACTTATCCAGCTCTGGCAAGATTTTTTGCAGCGCACCGCACGCACGCAACACCTCAAACATGCGGCTGGGGTTTTGCTCCATTAAGCCTTTACTCAGCTCTTGCCATACGCGTTCTGGCACTAGCGCGTCAACTTCGCCAGCTTGCACCATTTGGCGCATTAAGGCTAGCGTTTCATCGGCCACTGTAAACTCGTTGAATCTTGCTGCAAAGCGCGCAGCGCGCAGAATGCGTACAGGGTCTTCGACAAACGCATCGCTCACATGACGCAAAGTTTTGGCTTGAATATCGGCAATGCCGTTAAAGGGGTCAGTCAGCTTGCCATCACTATCTTTGGCAATGGCATTAATCGTAAAATCACGGCGACTTAAATCTTGTTCTAAAGTGACATCCGGCGCGGCATGTACCGAAAATCCCTTGTAGCCTGCGGCAGTTTTGCGCTCAGTCCGCGCAAGCGCATACTCTTCATGCGTTTTAGGATGTAAAAACACAGGGAAATCTTTGCCAACGGGCTTGTAGCCCGCATCCAGCATGGCCTGCGGCGTGCTGCCTACCACGACAAAATCACGGTCTTTTACAGGCAAGCCAAGCAATTCATCACGCACTGCACCGCCTACGCTATAGATTTTCATAGCCACCTACCAGCACACTTATTTCTTGCCATTAATGGCACGTCCAGCCGCTGCACGGTAACTATCATAAGCACTGCGGGGCGTTTTGTTGGATAAATATTCTGGTACGACGACGTCCATAGCCGTTGGCATAACGCCAAGTTCTGGCGCAATCGCTGAGCCGCAAATACTATCGACTTGCATCGAGCGAACATTGTCGCGCGTCATCAGTTTAATTGGCATCAATTCCATGGCAAATGCTTGCGCCATGGATAGCTTATCGTTTAAGCCAATTATCGGACACTGTTTACCTAAAATAGTCATTACTTTTTGCACCAACTCACGCAAGGTATAGACTTGCGGACCGCCTAGCTCATATATTTTTCCATAAGTGGCGGTGTTCCACAAGGCATTGACAAAAACTTGCGCAACATCTTCTACCCAGATTGGCTGGAATTTTGAATCAGGTTTTGCCAGGGCAATTATAGGTAACAACTTAATTAAATGAGCAAATAAGTTGATGAAATTATCACCACGCCCAAAAATTACCGATGGCCTAAAAATAGTGATGGCTAATTTTTTATTGAACTCGCTCACCGCTGCCTCACCAGCTGATTTACTGCGTAGATACTGACTAGGCGCATGGCTATTGGCTTGCAGCGCACTCATGTGAATGAGCCGTTCGATGCCCAGCTCTTCACATAATTGCGCCAAGCGGCGCGGTAATTGGTGATGCATGGCCTCAAACGATTGTTTGCCCGATTCATGCAAAATGCCGATTAAGTTAATCACCGCATCACAACCTTTTAGCGCATCTTTTAAACCGTAAGTATTGGCAATGTTGCATTCAATCACTTGCACATTCGGCAACAAAATCAAATGTTTAGCAGATTCACGCCTGCGTGTAATGACTTTAACTTGATAGCCCGCCGCATCTAATTTAGCCACGAGGCTACTGCCTACAAAGCCCGCGCCGCCTAAAATAGCTACTTGCCCCTTAATGGCTGCTGTATAAGTGCCTGCAATGATTTTAATCGTCATAGTGTGATTACTCTGTTGGTTTTATTGGCTCAGGTATTGGTTCTATCGCCGATGTTGATGCAGGCTCTGCAATTTGGCTGTCTTCGAGGTTGGGGAGTGACTGACCAACACTGCCAGGTATTACGCCCAATCGCTGTTTAAGTGAAATCGATTTTAAGCCAAGTTGATAGGCGTACAAATGCGCATTTGCCATCACTTTTTGCACATAGCTACGAGTCTCGCTAAAAGGTATCGTCTCGGCGTAAATCGCGCCTTCTAGCGGTGTGACTGCCGCCCATTTTTTTGCGCGACTTGGCCCTGCATTATAAGCGGCTGTTGCCATCACCTCTTGTCCGTTAAATAAATCGAGCGTGTAACGCAAATAATAGGTGCCTAACGTTATATTGGTATCTAGCTCATGAATCATACTGTTATTGTAATCATTAATGCCTACGCGCTTGGCGGCCCACTTAGCGGTGGCTGGCATGAGTTGCATTAGGCCTGAGGCTCCCACATTTGACCGTGCAGAGTAGACGAAACGGCTTTCTTGCCGCGTAATGCCATACACCCAAGCTTCGTCAATGGCTTGATCTTTAGCCGCTGGCTTCATCAAATTGCGATACGGTGCAGGATAACGCAGTGAGTAATCGTGCATATCTGTGGTTTTATCAGCGGTAATAATCGCTAAGTCATACCAATGTTTACGTGAGGCAAATTCCGCCGCTGCCAGCAGTTGTTTATCGTCAAATCCTTTGGTGGCTTGTGCCCATTCGGTTTTGGCCTCCCATCTATAATCAAGCCGCAATAACGCCTCTGCACGCTGAAACGCTGGCGTATTAGCGATTTCGCTCACTTCTGCATCGCTCACTTTATAGGTATTAAGCGGTGCAGACATTGAATCAGACAATTCGTCTTGTGCCAGCCAGCCATAAAAATGTCGTTCGGTTGAAAGCTTGGCGTATAAAGTATTAGCCTCTAATGTTTGCCCCTGTGCTGCTAATGCACGCGCTTTCCAATAGCGCCAAGCACCCTCTTCTGTTTGCTCTGGAGACATTTTTGTAATCGCTTTCAACACCATCAGCCAATTCTTCTCCCGCAAAGCGGCGCGCACAAACCAAGCCAGCTGATCTTTATTAATAGAAGCCTCTTTATCTAAATCATCAGCGAGCTTAAACCATTGCACCGCCTGCGGTTCTTGTCGCTGTGCGGCTTGCAAGGCCAATATGCCATAAAAATAGCTTTTGTCTTCTACAGGAAACTGGCTTTCTACACTTTTAAATGCACTTAAGGCTTGTAGCGAATCGGTTTTCGCAATACGGTTTAAGGCAAATAAATTAAGCTCGCGCCCAAAGCGTGTTTTAAAAGAAAGTAATTTTTTATTGATAACAATAGCTGGCGAAGCGTAGGCTCTATCAATCAGTTTATATTGACTTGCGTCAAAGGTTTTAGAGCGCTTTACAATGGCCTTGGCAAGCGCAATACGGCTATCAGCAAGGCTCAACCGAAAGCGCGCCCAAATATCATCTTCGCTAAGCGCGCCGGCTACCTGCATGCGGTCGTACAAATTACTGCAATTTGCGGGCTGCTCTTTGGCTTGCATCCACAGCGATTTTGCACCCGCTAGGGATGATGTATCACCATTGATTGCGCTAGATTCGGCAGCGTAGCAGGCAATAGCAGGGTCTTCTAGCTGATAATTAACAATTTCATTCGAAAAGCTTTCCCAGTCTTGCTTTTTGGCGAGCTTTTTTAGATATTCGCCACGCAAACGGTCAGAGAATGGGTATTCGCTATAGGTATTGAGAAAATTGATAACGGTTTGATTATCAGCATCCTCTAAATTCAGTAGCATCAGCCAATAATCAGCATACGGAGCGAGAATGTAGTTTTGGTTTTGCAGCTGCTGTACATAATCAGACAGCGCAATTGCATTTTTTTTATCATAGGCAGCGCGTGCTTGCAAAAACTCAGCATCGCCGCCCGCTGCAAAGCCATTAGCCGCCAACAAAAATGCGGTACCTAGGCTTAAGATTAGAAAACGTTTAATGAAAATAAGCATGGCTTTATACTATTTTGGCACTATTCGCTTAACAGCATTAGCGAATTACTCGACTAATGATAAATAGCACCAACATCACCGCCAAAAAATAGCCTAAGTATTTGATTGCATTTAATAAATAAGTTAAGTATTTTTTGTCATGCGTACCAAGATAAGCACCAAGCAATACAAACATTGCAGCTAACGCTAACATTAAGGCTAATCGAAGCATCAGCATATTAAATGGCGACTAACTAAAATGTGGCATGAGATTAGGTGTAAAAAACGCGGTTTGTTCTTGAAAGCCCGCAGGCGCTTCTTCAATATGTTCAAAAGTGGCAAACTCCCAAGTACTCGCATCAGCCAGTAAGGCGCGCAGCAAGCTGTTATTGAGGGCATGTCCTGACTTGTAAGCTGTGAACGCGCCCAATAATGGATGACCGAGCATATATAAATCGCCAATCGCGTCTAACACTTTATGCTTAGCAAATTCGTCTTCATAACGCAGGCCATCGGTATTTAAAATGCGGTATTCATCCAACACAATCGCATTATCTAAACTGCCACCACGTGCTAAACCATTAGCGCGCAAATATTCCACCTCATGCATAAAACCAAAAGTTCTGGCTCGGCTGATTTCTTTTATATAAGAATTATCAGCAAAATCAATTTTGACATTGCTGCCAGAATTTTCAAACACAGGATGCGCAAAATCAATGGTGAAATCCATTTTAAAGCCGTGGTAAGGCTCGAATTTCACCCATTTGTCGCCATCTTTTACTTCGACTAACTTTTTGATTTTTATAAA
>JANXWL010000077.1 GCA_025351225.1 Methylotenera sp.
AAACGCACAAAAATTAGGCAAAGAAAAACGCGCGCTTGAATTGGTGGTACTTAATTTGCAAAGTCTTGAGGCTGGCATTAAAGATAGCCGAGAGTTGTTCGATATGGCGCGTGAAGAGAATGACGACGACACGTTATTAAGCGTAGATGCCGACACAATAAAAATTGAAACACAAATCGCTGACATGGAGTTTAAACGCATGTTTTCGGGCGAGTTGGATGGTGCTAATTGCTTTATCGAATTTCAATCGGGCAGTGGCGGGACTGAGGCGCAAGATTGGTGCAATATGTTGCTACGTATGTATTTGCGCTATGCCGAGCGCAAAGGCTTTAAGGTTGAGGTGCTAGAATTATCCGACGGTGATGTAGCAGGCATTAAAGGCGCGTCGATTAAGGTTTCTGGTGATTATGCGTATGGTACCTTACGCACCGAAAACGGTGTGCATCGCTTAGTACGAAAATCCCCATTCGATAGCAACGCCAAACGCCATACTAGTTTTGCTAGTGTGCAGATTTTCCCAGAAGTCGATGACAGCATTCAAATTGACATCAACCCTGCCGATTTGCGCATTGACACTTATCGCGCCAGCGGGGCAGGTGGTCAGCATATTAACAAAACCGATTCAGCTGTCCGTATTACGCATCTGCCCACCAACACCGTGGTGCAATGCCAAAACGACCGCAGCCAACATCGAAATCGCGAAGAAGCCATGAACATGCTAAAGGGCGCGCTGTATAATTTGGAGCTAAATAAGCGCAATGCTGATAAGCAAGCACTAGAAGATGCCAAAACTGATATCGGCTGGGGCCACCAAATTCGTAGCTATGTGCTAGACCAAGGTCGTATTAAAGATTTGCGCACTAATGTTGAAATCGGCAATACCCAAGGCGTGCTAGATGGCGACCTTGACCCATTTATACAAGTGAGTTTGAAACAGGGAGTTTAAATGTGAGTGAACAAGACAATATTCCATTAATTGACGAAAACCACGTAATCGCGGAACGCCGTGAGAAGCTTGCCGCTTTGCGTGTGGCAACTAACGGCGTGGCTTTCCCCAATGATTTTAAGCCAAAACATAAAGCGGCAGATTTGCACAGAAAATATGCAGAGCTCGATAAAGAAACGCTAGATCCGCAAAGCATTTCTGCCACTGTGGCTGGTCGTATGATGCTTAAACGCGTGATGGGTAAAGCCAGTTTTGCTACCATTCAAGATGGCAGCGGCGACAATGCGGGTGCGCGTATTCAGTTGTATATTGCACGTGATGAAGTCGGCGAGGATGTCTACGAAGCTTTCAAACGTTGGGATATGGGTGATTTTTTAGGTGCCACTGGCCGCTTGTTTAAAACACGCACGGGCGAGCTTTCCATTCACGTGACTGAGTTGCGCCTATTGGCAAAATCACTGCGTCCGCTGCCAGAGAAATTTCACGGCTTGCAAGATCAAGAAGTGAAATATAGACAAAGATATGTCGATTTAATTACCAGTGAAGAAACGCGCGCAACCTTTGTAGCGCGTAGCAAAGTGGTTTCAGCCATTCGCAACTTTATGATTCAAAATGAATTTTTAGAAGTTGAAACCCCAATGCTACACCCCATTCCTGGTGGTGCATCGGCCAAGCCATTCATCACGCATCACAACGCGTTAGATATGCAGATGTTTATGCGCATTGCGCCTGAGCTTTACCTAAAACGCCTATTGGTTGGTGGGTTTGAGCGTGTGTTTGAGATTAATCGTAACTTCCGTAATGAAGGCCTAAGCGTTCGCCATAACCCAGAATTTACCATGATGGAATTTTATGCGGCTTACACCGATTACCATTGGTTAATGACGTTTACTGAGGATTGCATTCGTGCTGCCGCCATTGCTGCGCGCGGTACTGCGGTGATTAGCTACGATGGTAAAGAGGTTGATTTAAGCAAACCGTTTGAAAGATTAACAATCGTCAGTGCGATTCAAAAATACGCGCCGCAATACACCTTGGCACAGTTAAATGATGCGGCATTTTTACGTACCGAGATTATGAAACATGGCACCAAACCATTTGACCATGCGGGCTTGGGTGCATTGCAATTAGCCTTGTTTGAAGAAACCGCAGAAACACAATTGTGGCAGCCGACTTATATTATTGATTATCCAGTAGAGGTTTCGCCGCTTGCCCGCGCCAGTGACAAAAACCCTGAAATTACCGAACGGTTTGAGTTGTTTATTACAGGCCGCGAATTCGCCAACGGTTTTAGTGAGCTTAACGATGCAGAAGACCAAGCCGCCCGATTCCAAGCGCAAATGAAAGCCAAAGAAGCGGGCGATGCAGAGGCCATGTATTACGATGCGGATTTTATTCGTGCGCTTGAATACGGCATGCCGCCTGCAGGTGGCTGTGGTATTGGTATTGACAGGTTGGTTATGCTAATTACCGATAGCCCAAGCATTAGGGACGTGATTTTATTCCCACATATGCGCGCAGAATCTTAATTTTTCAGTCGTTAAAAAGCCCTTCAAAAAGCCGTCATAAATGACGGCTTTTTGTTGTTGCAAATACATGTTGTAAATGTGCTACGACTATCTAAAAAATAGCTCTTTGTCATCAAATTGTCATATAAATGTCTCAAACTGCGCGTGTTGAAAATCTTAATTAAAACGTATTAACAGGGGTATTAAAATGAACTTTAAATTAAATAAACTGGTGATTGCATCGTTAACAGGCTCATTTTTATTGGGTTTTGGTGCTAATGCAATGGCCGATTCTACATTTGATCTGGTCCAAGCCTTGGTCACAAAAGGTGTTCTGACAGAAGAAGAGGCGTTGCCGCTACTGAAAGGCCGTGAAAACGATATTCAACT
>JANXWL010000004.1 GCA_025351225.1 Methylotenera sp.
CTGCGATGTTTAAAGGCTGTTTTTTTAAAGGCTGTTTTTTTAAAGACTATGTTTTTAAAGACTATGTTTAAAGTTAAGGCCATCATGTTTGACCTAGATGGCACTTTAATACACACAGCGCCAGAAATCGCAGCGGCGGCAAATTTAATGTTGGCAGATTTGGGTAGAGAAATATTACCTTACAGCCAAGTTGAAAGCTATATTGGCGAAGGGGCGGTAGTGCTAATAAAACGCTGCCTTACTGAGCAGATAGATGGTGAGCCAGAAGCTACTTTGTTTGCGCAAGCAGAGTCATTATTTTTTGCACATTATGCTAACAATGTGGCAGTAAGCAAGCCTTTTGATGGGGTGGTTGAAGGCTTGCAGGCAATATGGAGTAAAAATTTAAAACTGGCTTGTGTGACCAATAAACCAGAAAAATTCACGCTACCTTTGCTAAAAGAAAGTGGCTTGGCAGATTTTTTTGATTTGGTAGTTTCTGGCGATAGTTTGCCCAAAAAAAAGCCACATCCTATGCAATTACAGTATATTTGTACGCAATTTGATGTGCTAGAGACTGAGTCGATGTTAGTGGGTGACTCTAATACCGATATTGCTGCAGCCCAAGCAGCGGGGTGCTTTATTGTTACTGTGCCTTACGGGTATAATCAAGGCAAGACTATCGATGAATCTCAAGTAGATGCAACGATAAATGATTTAACTGCATTAAGCAGTCTTTTAATTTAACTTTTATAAAGTTAGCATGATGATTTCTCTAATTGACGATTTTCTATCTTGGCGTGGCTGCTGGCAAAGCTAATGCTTGGCTTACATGCATTGTCGCGCCATTGATTGCGCGCTGCAAATTTTAGAAAATTATTAGGGATCATATGTTTACCACCATCAATCAAACCGAATTTAATGCCTTGGCCGTACAAGGCTATAACCGCATTCCGTTAGTATTAGAGACGTTTGCCGATCTCGATACTCCGCTTTCACTTTATCTCAAGCTCGCTAACGCGCCATTTTCTTATCTGCTAGAAAGCGTACAAGGTGGCGAGCGCTTCGGGCGTTATTCCATTATTGGCCTGCCCGCCAAAACCCGCATTGTGGCGCATGGTTTTACTGTGCAAGTGTTACAAGATAATAAAGTGCTAGAAACGCACCACAATACCAATGCGTTAAACTTTGTAAAACAGTTTCAAGCACGCTTTAAAACGCCGCCATATGAAGGCCTGCCGCGTTTTACTGGCGGCCTTGCAGGCTATTTTGGCTACGAAACTATTCGTTATATTGAAAAGCGCTTAGCAGAAACCAATAAGCCAGATGCAATCAATACGCCAGACGTGCTGCTGATGGTTTCCGAAGAAATTGCTGTGGTGGATAACCTAAGCGGTAAACTTTATTTCATTGTGTATGCCAACCCAAATGAGGCCAACGCATATGAAAACGCCTGTTTGCGCTTGAAGGATTTAGTACAAATGTTGCGCAACACGGTGACTATTCCAACTTCGTCACCCATAGCCAAGACGCATGCCAGCTCTGAGTTTGGCGAAGAAAATTTCAAAGCTGCTGTTAAAAATGCGCAAAGTTATATTTTAGAGGGCGACATCATGCAAGTGGTATTAAGCCAGCGCATGAGCCAAGCGTTTAGCGCACCACCCCTGTCCTTATATCGTGCTTTACGCAGCTTAAATCCGTCACCTTATATGTTTTATTATGACATGGGCGATCACCATGTGGTTGGCGCATCGCCAGAGATTTTGGTGCGTTTAGATGATGGCGTTGTTACCTCGCGTCCGATTGCAGGTACTCGTCCACGCGGCAAAACGCGCGAGCAAGATTTAGCATTAGCTGATGAATTATTGGCCGACCCAAAAGAACGTGCTGAGCATGTTCAATTGATGGATTTAGGCCGCAATGATGTTGGCCGCGTAGCACAAGTTGGTACGGTAACCGTCACCGACAATATGATGATTGAGCGTTATTCGCATGTGATGCATATTGTGAGCAACGTGGAAGGCAAACTCAAACCTGGGCTAGATGCAATCGACGTGCTCAAAGCCACCTTCCCCGCAGGCACGGTTTCTGGCGCGCCAAAAGTACGCGCCATGGAAATTATCGACGAGTTAGAGCCCAGTAAACGCGGCATCTACGCAGGCGCGGTTGGCTATTTAGGCTTTAATGGTGATATGGATGTAGCAATTGCCATTAGAACGGGCGTCATAAAAGATAATATGCTCTACGTGCAAGCAGGGGCGGGCATTGTGGCCGACTCTGTGCCGCTCTCGGAATGGGATGAAACGCAAAACAAAGCCAAAGCAGTGTTACGTGCAGCCGAAATGGTGCAGGCAGGCCTTGATAGCCAAGTCTATGAAAACCTGAGCCATGATAGTAATGGAGCAAAATAATGTTACTAATGATTGATAATTACGACTCTTTTACTTATAACTTGGTGCAATATTTGGGTGAATTAGGCCAAGATGTGCAGGTATATAGAAACGACGAAATTGATCTGAAAAAAGTCGCCGAGTTAAAGCCAAATTACATCGTCATTTCGCCTGGCCCCTGCACGCCGAATGAGGCAGGTATTAGCGTGCCACTGATTCACGAGTTTGCAGGTAAAATTCCGTTACTGGGCGTTTGCTTGGGTCATCAAAGTATTGGCCAAGCATTTGGTGGGCGTATTATTAAAGCTAAAACGCTGATGCACGGTAAAACTTCGCTGATTCACCACACTAATACTGGCGTATTTAAAGATTTGCCCAACCCTTATACCGCCACGCGCTACCATTCATTGGTGATAGAGCGCGAAACCATTCCGGACTGCCTGGAAATTACTGCGTGGACAGACGATGGTGAAATCATGGGCGTCAAGCATAAAACACTGGCGGTAGAAGGCGTGCAGTTCCATCCAGAGTCTATTCTCACTGAGCATGGACATGATTTGCTCAACAACTTTTTGAAAGCCTACTAAACTCCCCTCTCTCCTCAAGGCAGAGGAGAGTGAAAATTGGTGAATAATGATTTATAAACAAGCATTAGAACATGTACTTAATGGCAATGACTTAAGCCATGCCGATATGCTCGTACTCATGCAACAAGTGATGAGCGGTGAGCTTACGCCCGCGCAAATTGCTGGCTTGGTGATTGCGTTGCGCCAAAAAGGCGAAAGTGTTGATGAAATAAGTGCTGCTGCCACTGTGATGCGGTCACTTTCTACAAAAGTTGCTATTAATGATAATAGCCATTTAATTGACACTTGCGGCACGGGTGGCGATGGCATTCAAACGTTTAATGTATCTACCGCTTCAGCTTTTGTGGCGGCAGCGGCAGGTGCAAAAGTCGCCAAGCACGGTGGACGCTCGGTTTCTAGCACGTGTGGCAGTGCTGATGTACTAGAAGCGCTTAGCGTAAACGTGAATTTAACACCAGACCAAGTGGCTAAATGTGCGGATGAAATCGGTATTGGCTTTATGTTCGCGCCCAACCACCACAGTGCCATGAAACACGCCGCGCCTGTGCGCCGTGAGCTGGGTGTACGGACGATTTTTAACCTACTCGGCCCACTCACCAACCCCGCCAACGCTAAGCGTCAGGTCATGGGCGTATTTAGCAAAGACCTTACTTTAACACTAGCAAAAGTGTTGCAAAACTTGGGTTCTGAACACGTTTTAGTCGTGCATGGCGCGGATGGTATGGATGAAATATCCTTCACTGGTGACACCTTTGTGGCGGAATTAAAAGATGGAAAAATTAGTGAATACACATTGAATCCAGCGCAATTTGGCATGCAAATACATGATTTAAAAAGTATAAAAGTAGAAAATGCCGAGCAATCTAAGGCGATTATTTTGGATGTTTTAGCAGGAAAAACTCATACAAAAAATAGTGCAGCACGCGATATCGTGCTATTAAACGCAGGTGCAGCTATTTATATAGCAGGCCTGCAAGCCAGTATTCATAAGGGTATTGAGCATGCTGCAATAGTGATTGATAGTGGCCAAGCCTTGGCCAAATTAAACGCTTTGAAAGCAATGGCATGAAAAGTAATGCAATAAAAAAACAATTATTCGCATTCTTAGTAATTTGTATCACA
>JANXWL010000010.1 GCA_025351225.1 Methylotenera sp.
GCAAGACGTGTATACAATCGCCACAAATTTAGCGGGCTTGCCAGGCATGAGTATTCCTGCTGGTTTTAGTCATGGCCTTCCTGTAGGTTTGCAATTAATGGGTAATTATTTTGATGAAGCGCGCATGTTAGATGTGGCGCACGCGTATCAACAAGTGACAGATTGGCATATGCGTATGCCTGAGCTAAAAGTAACAAAGGAAATAGCGTAATGGAATGGGAAGTCGTTATCGGGCTAGAAACCCATACTCAATTAAAAACTAATACTAAAATTTTTAGTGGTGCATCTATACAATATGGCGCAGAACCCAATACCCAAGCCGATGAAGTGAGTACTGCGCTACCTGGCGTATTGCCCGTGTTAAATAAACAAGCGGTGGAATGCGCTATTAAATTTGGCTTAGCTATTAACGCAGAAATTCCGCCGCGCTCAGTTTTTTCTCGTAAAAATTATTTTTACCCCGATTTACCCAAAGGCTATCAAATTAGCCAGTTTGAGTTGCCCGTCGTTGGCAAGGGCGCAGTGACGATTCAAGTGCCTGCCAGCAAAAATGCAGCAGCTTACGAAAAGGTCATCAACATCACTCGCGCGCATTTGGAAGAGGATGCAGGCAAATCAAGCCACGGCGTGGTTGAAGGCATGAGCGGCATTGATTTAAACCGTGCAGGTACGCCACTATTAGAGATTGTCACTGAACCCGATATGCGCTCAGCCGCCGAAGCGGTAGCTTATGCCAAAAAGCTGCATGAGCTAGTGCAATGGATAGACATTTGTGATGGCAATATGCAAGAAGGCAGCTTTAGGTGCGATGTGAACGTATCCGTACGTCCAAAAGGTTCTGAGAAGCTTGGTACGCGCAGAGAGATCAAAAATCTTAATTCGTTTGAATTCATGCAACAAGCCATTGAGTATGAAACACGCTGGCAAATAGAAACGCTGGAAGATGGTGGCAAAATTCAGCAGGCCACGGTATTGTTTAACCCTGATACAGGCGAAACACGCGCTATGCGTTCTAAAGAAGAAGCCAACGATTACCGCTATTTCCCCGACCCGGATTTGTTGCCTTTAAAAGTGACACAAGCAGATAAAACACGGGTTAGAGCGACTATGCCTGAGCTTCCTGAATTAATGCAAAAGCGTTTTGTAAGTGATTATGGTTTTACTTCTGAAATGGCTTACATAATAACAGGCGATAGAGCCAGCGCTGAACATTTTGACCGATTTTGGAAAGAGTTGATCAAACTGCTTAGTAACGATATGGAGCTTGCCTTTAAAGGCGCAAACTGGGCCATGATTGAAATTGGAACTATGTTAAATAGAACTGGTTTGAGAATTGTAGATGTTCCGATTAGTCCAGAAAACTTAGCTGGGTGGGTGCATCGAATTTTGGATGGTACTATTAGCCACAAAATTGCAAAAGAGATATTCTCCTCAATGTGGGCTGGTGAAGGCGAAGTCGATGCGATTATCGAAGCTAAAGGCTTGAAACAAGTTTCAGACAGCGGCGCTATTGAGGCAATTATTGATGAGGTATTAGTAGCTAATCAAGCGATGGTGGAAGAATTTAAAGCGGGCAAAGAAAAAGCCTTTAATGCGCTTGTAGGTCAAGCCATGAAAGCCAGTAAAGGCAAGGCTAACCCTGCGCAAGTGAATGAAATTTTAAAGAAAAAGTTGATTGTATAAACGATTTTAGATTGATAAAATTTGACTGAAAAAGTCTATTTTTTATCGATACGCATTTTTTCAACGACCACTTTTTCAGTTGCTGGAGTTTCTGCAACAGGGCTTGCAGGGGCTGCATTGCTAGCGGCTACAGGCTCCTTTAATATTAAATAACGCGCTTTATCTTCAGCGTAGTTTTTACGCGTTTGTTCCATTTCAAGCTTGCGATCGGCCATTTGTTTATCAATGCGGCTAGATTGCGCTTGTGCATCTTTAAACTCTTTATCCAAATTGGCGGGTAGTGGCTTGTTGCGTTTTTTAAAGCCATCTGCAGTGGTTGCATTGCGGGCAATGCGTGAAGCAATATTTTCTTTTTGCGAAACTAAGCTGGTCATGGCCGCTTTGTTCATCTCTAAACTACGGTCGCGCGCTAAATCAATTTCGTTAGCGTTGGTATAAGAGGCTAGTAAGATTTTATCTTTACGGTCTTGTTGCTGCTGTTGCAAATCTAGAGCTTCATTTTTTTGTTCTACAGGCGCGTTTTTCTTGGTTACTAAGCCCTGTTTATTCAACTCGACATTGCTTTTACTTTCTTCAAAGGTGGGCGGCCTGTCGCCATAGTGCGTTACGCCTTGTTTGTCTACCCATTTTAAGATTTTTGTGTCGGCACTTGCTACGCCTGCAGCAAAAAATAATCCAAACACTAATAACCATACTAAGTTTTTTATTGCTAGATTTTTCATTTTTACTAATTCACTTAAATTACGCCATATTGTTGGCGATACGTTTGAATGTTAAGCAAATGTTGTGCCATAGCAGGTTGATTTTTAACAAATTCTAGCAAATCGCTTAAATTGGCAATCGCGCAAATAGGCAGATTATGGGCGCTAATTACCTCTTGCACGGCTGATAATTCGCCTAAACCTTTTTCTTGGCGATCTAGCGCAATCGCCACTCCACAGGGCGTTGCGCCATGCTGCGTGATTAAATCAATTGATTCGCGTACCGATGTGCCTGCTGAAATCACGTCATCGATAATGAGCACGCGACCCCGCAAAGGCGCACCTACAATCATGCCACCCTCACCATGGTCTTTGGCCTCTTTACGGTTGTACGCATAGGGCACATTGTGACCATTTTTGGCTAGTGCAATAGCAATACTGGCTGCTAAAGTAATGCCTTTATAGGCAGGCCCATACAACATGTCGAATTGAATTTCAGAT
>JANXWL010000079.1 GCA_025351225.1 Methylotenera sp.
GCGTACAGCTCAAAGCTTTAACCGCAAGTATCCATGCGGTTCGCCAACCACCTTTGTTAATCGCGGTAGATCACGAAGGTGGCCGTGTGCAGCGTTTTCGTGATGGTTTTACCAAAATCCCACCGATGCGCGAGTTTGGTAAAATTTGGGATAATGACCGAAAAAAAGCTAAACAATTAGCAGTTGAAGCAGGTTGGGTTTTAGCCGCAGAACTGCGTGCACATGGCATTGATTTTAGCTTTACGCCCGTGTTAGATATGGATTATGGCGATAGCTTAGTAATTGGCGATAGAGCATTTCACCAAGACCCACAAGCCATTAACGAATTGGCTTTTAGCCTCATGCAAGGCCTTAAAAAAGGCGGTATGGAGGCGGTTGGCAAGCATTTTCCTGGGCATGGCTTTGTGGTGGCCGATTCGCATGTTTCAATTCCCATTGACGAACGCGAGTTTGACCAAATTGCACAAAATGATATGCAGCCGTTTCGACAAATGATTGATGAGGGCTTAGCGGCGATTATGCCTGCACATGTGATTTACCCTAAAGTGGATGACAAACCAGCTGGTTTTTCAGCCAAATGGCTGCAAAAGGTACTGCGGGAGCGACTAGGCTTTAATGGTGTGATTTTTAGTGACGATTTAAGTATGGAAGGTGCAATGGTAGGCGGCGACGTCACAACTAGAAGCCTAGCTGCGCTGAATGCGGGTTGCGACATGGTGTTATTGTGCAATCGCCCCGATTTAGCTGACGAATTATTAGCAAAATTAGAATGGAAAATGTCTGCACTGAGTATCTTAAGGCTCGCGCGTATGCATGGTGAGCGGCAGCCATTAACTGTAGATGCATTGCATGAAAATGGCGAGTTTGTTGCTGCAGTAAAACGAGTAGGATTGCTAGGTAAAGCAGAGACAGACTTGTTTGCTTAACTGTAAGGTGGTGATACAAAATATCACAATTATCTACTTGAAACTTCTACCAATAATCGCTATCTTAGTAATGTTGCCGTTTGGCAAGGTTTTATAAGGAAATAAAATGTTAGATGATATTCAAGTGTTAGGTCGTGAAGGTAGCTTAGCTACGCAGAACAAAGTGTTGCGTAACACTTATATGATGCTTGGCCTCACCATGATTCCAACCGTAATTGGCGCAATTATTGGTATGGGTATTAATTTCAGCATTGTTGCGATGCATCCATTTATAGCATTTGGCGCATTTATGTTGGTGACCATGGGCATGCAAATGGCCATTACCGCTAACCGCAATAACAGCATGGGCATTGTATTGCTGTTTGCCTACACGTTTTTACTGGGTTTAATGATGGGTCCGCTGTTACAACACGCGGCACATTTGCAAAATGGCGGCCAATTGGTTGGCTTGGCAGCTGGTAGCACAGGCCTTATCTTTTTAACCATGGCTGCAATTGGTACAAGCACTAAAAAAGACTTTAGCTATATGGGTAAGTTTTTAAGCATTGGCGTTATGGTCGCGTTTATTGCGATTATCGCTAATATGTTCTTACATTTGCCTGCGTTTTCAATCGCCATTTCATCAATATTTGTAATGATTTCATCAGCCTTTATTATGTACGAAGTGAATCAAATTGTACGTGGCGGCGAAACTAATTATGTAATGGCAACTTTGTCATTGTTTATCAGCATCTATAATATTTTTACTAGCTTGTTGAATATTTTGATGTCATTTAGTGGTCGTGATTAACATTTAAAGTTTGTTAAAAAACCCGCGCAAGCGGGTTTTTTATTGTTTATTCATTAATCCTTATTACTTAATCTCTATTACTTAATCTACGTTGCTTAAAAAAACCACTCAAAATCGCACCACATTCATCTGCCATCACACCGCCAAGCACTTCGCAATGGTGATTTAATCTTGGCTCAGCCATTAAATTAACTACGCTGCCACACGCGCCCGTTTTGGCATCACTTGCACCATATACCAGCTTGGCAATGCGCGCATGTTGCATGGCGCCACTGCACATGGCGCAGGGTTCTAGAGTCACGTATAGGGTGCAATCAACTAATCGATAGTTGCCCAAATGCTGTGCAGCCTCGCGCATGGCAATTACTTCTGCATGCGCAGTTGGGTCGTTCAAGCCAATAGGGGCATTTGCTCCGCGCCCAATAACCACGCCATCTTTTACTACAATCGCGCCCACTGGCACTTCATTATTGGCGGCGGCTTGCTTGGCTAATTCTAGCGCAAGCTGCATCAGATCAGTATCGGTTAAGAGATTGGTCATTATTTAGGGTTAAAGTTTTTTATTAGCTTTGTAAGCGCTTCAAGCGCGCCATTATTCGTGTTTTGGCTATATTGCAGTGCGTTAAAGTGTTCGGCAATTGCCATTATCGCATGTTCTTGTTGTGGTAGTTGTGCGGTGACCCGTAGTGCAAAATCGTGCGCGCCTTCGTTACTGTTTGGCACTAAATTTAAGGGCTTTAATTTGCGTAAATACTGTGTATAAAGCTGCTGCGCGGCATTTAATTTGGGTTTACTTTGTTTGAACAAAAAGTAGCTTGTGGCCAGCATTACCAGCACAATTGCACCCATCATCCAAAATACCAAATCAGATTCTTTTAGATTTTTTCCACTTAGTTTACTTAAAAATTCCAATTGTTTTTTGTCATCGTACCCCAGCACCCATTGGTTCCAGCCGTTGTTAATACTATCCCAATTTAATAGGGCTTTTTTTAGCAGTGGGAAATCGTGCCGCGACATCAACGGTAGTGCATCACTATCACGTAGCGCATCGCCAATGCCTTGCTCTACACGCTCAGGTGATACCGCGGCAGTGGGGTCAACCCGCACCCAGCCCTCACCTTGCAGCCATACTTCTGCCCAAGCGTGTGCGTCTGACTGGCGCACAATTAAATAATTGCCGTTAGGGTTAAGCTCGCCGCCTTGATAGCCCGTGACAATGCGCGCAGGCAGCCCTGCAGCACGCATTAAATACACAAAGCTAGCGGCATAATGTTCACAAAAGCCTTTTTTGGTGTTGAATAAAAAATCGTCAACAGGGTTTTCGCCCGCAATGGGCGGCTTAAGCGTATAAATAAAAGGCTGTTGGCGAAACATGGTAAGTGCAGCATTAATTTTTTCTTGCGGGCTTAAGTGTTGCAGCGATTGCCCCAATTGTATGGTGCGTGGGTTTTCGCCTTCGGTAATCTGCAAACTTAAAATACGCTCACGCTCGTTTAAGGTTTCGCCCAACTTATAAGTGGTAAAAGATTCACCGCTATAGCGGATGCGCGTGCGCACTGGCGCGCTAGCTAGCACCGAGTAATCGTGCGAAAGCTTTGCTTCGGGGGGAATGATGCTTGGCATATCAAGCATTAGCAGCCACAAGCGATTATGCGGCTCTAACGTGATGGTGTAACGAATTGGCGCACCTTGCGTGGTGAGTGTTTCAGGGGCTAAGCCAATATTTTGGCTAGGTGATAGCCATTGCCGCCCATCTTGGTGCCATAGCACAGGCCCGCGCCAATATAGTTGCTTGTTAGCTGGTGTAGTGCCTTGAAATTGCACGCGAAACGCGATGCTGCTATTTTGGGTAAGCTGGCTAATATTGCCGAATTGCAGGCTATCACCCAAGCCAGTCATGCCGCTAAAGGCATCTTGTGGAATGCCCCACAGCGGGCCTGGAATGCGCGGAAATAGCACAAATAAAATCAGCATCACAGGTACCGATTGTAATAGCAGCTTGGCCGCTAGCTTGGCTATAAACACAAAGGATTGCGGTGTTTTAAGGCTAATATTAATCAGCGTAGCGGTAAGCAAAATAAGCGGCGGAATACTTAAACCAAAGGTAGCCATGCTTTGGTTAAACAAAAATAAATTACCCACTAAAAAATACCCTAGCATTAGCGTGAGCATATAATCGCGCAGTTTTTTTGTTTCTAGCAACTTAAGTGCAGTCATCAATACCAATAAACTTAAACTGGCATCGCGCCCAAATTGGCCTGTAGTTAATAAAAGCCCTAAGCCCATCAGCACAGAAAGCAAAACCAGAAGCCAACGATTGGGCATTAGTCGTGGATTTTTAATCGCAGCAAAACGCCATGCACCAAAAAATGCGCTGGCAATGGTCACCCAAATGGGTAAATTAAGCACATGTGTGGCCAAAGCAAGGCCTAGGCTTGCCATTAGCCAAATCAGTTGTGTTGGCGTTAATACTGGTGTTAATGTCGGTTTTGCGGCTAGGCTTTTCATGGTTGCAACAAAGCCAATGCGGTAAGTGCTTGGTGGTAATGCGCCTCGCTATTGTTGGGGGTGAGTGTTAAATTGGGCAAAATTAAGCCATAAGTTTGTTGTGCGGCTTGTGCATCTAACACCCATTTTGTCATTTGAGAAATGCGCGCTTCAAAGGCTAGGCTGTTTGTAAATGCCCAGTCTATCCACAGGCTGGCCGCCGCGTTGCCACTATATTGCTTGCTATAAAGGCCAATGCCACGGCTGGATGCTTTCCAATCAATGCGGCTTGGCGCGTCCCCCACTTGATAGGTTTTATGGCCATCAAAATCGTCATCACCACGGTGGATTTGGCTGTTGCCACTATTAAGCACATCCGCTGATTGCGGTGGTGCAGTAGGGTTGTCGCTAGGTTTTGGGTAAACCAGCACTTGCAATGGGCTATCGACATAGGCCCAAGCATGAAAAAGTGACAGCGGAAATTCCGTATAAAGTGTCAAGCGTGGCAAGGCTAACCAGCCACGCTGCAGCGTATTAAGCGGCAAAATAACAGCTTGCGTTGCGTCACTTGCAATATCATACGCCACAGCCATATTTTCTTCTAGCTGCGCTGCTATGGCATAACGCGCACGACTCTTGCTATCGCTTATGTGAGTAAGCACTTGCGCTGTATCACCAGCAAATACTGGTTTGGCATGCAAGACCGCTATTTTTAAATGCACTAAGTTGCGCCAAGTCTGCAGCATTGCCATATTGCCCAGCGATGCCAGCAAAAACGTGACGTAATAGCCAAGGCTGAGTGAATAATTAATCGAACCAACCAGTAGCAATATCAGCATTACTGCATACAGTACTCCCCAACGCGTAGGCACAATGTAAATTTGGCGCGGATTTAGCGTGGCAATATTTTGACTTGTTTTGGCAACACGAAACCATTGTTGCCAGTAGCTGCGATTTAAAATTGCAAGGCTTGCCATACGACCTAAGGAATAGCTACATGGTCGAGTATGAGTTTTGCGATGTTGCTATCTTGCGTTTGTAGCCTATGTCCAACCACGCTGGCAAATACGGCTTGCACATCCTCTGGAATCACAAAATCTCGGCCTTCTAGCATTGCCCAAGCTTGCGCACATTGCCGCAAACCTAAACCTGCCCTAGGCGATAGCCCCGTGGCTAATTGCATGCGCGTGTACTGAATAAGGGCTTGCAAATAATCTAATAATTGATCAGATACATGCACTGACAGCGCGGCCTGCTGCAATTGTTGCAAAGTCTCTGCATTGCAAACCGCCTGTGGGTTAGTGCCACGTCCACCTTGGTTTTTAAGCAAGGCGCGCTCAGATTCCGCATCGGGGTAGCCTAATGAGATGCGCATTAAAAAGCGATCGAGTTGCGATTCTGGCAGCGGAAAGGTGCCAATATGATGCTTAGGATTTTGCGTGGCAATGACAAAAAATGGCTTAGGCAGCGGATGGGTTGCGCCGTCAACAGTAATTTGCTGCTCCTCCATCGCTTCTAACAATGCGCTTTGTGCCTTTGGTGTGGCACGATTAATTTCATCGGCCAGCAGCACATTGGTAAAAATAGGCCCTGCGTGAAATTGAAAAGCTGAAATCGCCCTATCGTAAATAGAAACACCAATAATATCGGCTGGCAGTAAATCGCTGGTGAATTGTGCACGTCTAAAGCCTAGACCTAGCACCTGCGCTAAGGTGTGCGCTAAGGTGGTTTTACCCATACCAGGCAAATCTTCAATCAGTAAATGGCCACCAGCCAATAAGCACGCTAGGCTTAGTTTAATTTGCTGCTCTTTGCCTAAAATAACCTGCGATGCCGCTTTTACAATAGCATGAGTAGTGCTTGCATGAGTGGAGATTTGCATTGCGAAGTATTATCTTTCTTAGTGATTTTACATCTTGAAAATAAACAATAATGACCTAATATTAGTATATCAATACATTTAGAATTAAGACTAATTTATATGCAAATAAGGCGCTCTGAAGACCGTGGCCACGCCAACCATGGCTGGCTAGACAGCTATCATTCATTTTCGTTTAATAAATATTACGATCCTGCATGGATGGGTTTCTCGGTGTTGCGCGTAATTAATGAAGATATCATCGCGCCTGCACAAGGTTTTGGCATGCACTCGCATGCTGATATGGAAATTATTACCTACGTGCTGCAAGGCAATTTAGCGCATAAAGATAGTCTTGGTAACGTGGAAGTGATTCACCAAGGCCATGTACAGCGCATGACGGCTGGTACTGGCATTACGCATAGTGAGTTTAATGCATCCGATAGTGAGCCTGTGCATTTGCTGCAAATTTGGATTTTACCGAATCAACAAGGCTTGAAGCCAAGCTATGAAGATGGCTTTTTTACCGATACGCAAAAAATGAATCAATGGTGTTTGCTGGTGTCGCAAAAAGCTGAGCCTGATTCATCACAACAGGGTTCACTAAAAGTTCATCAAGATATGGCATTATTAGCCACAAAGCTAGACGCAGAAAAGCAACTAGATTATGCGCTTAAATTCGGCCGTAACGCGTATTTGCAAGTGGCCAGCGGTAGCATCGAGATCGATGGAGAGCTTCTAAATGCGGGCGATGCGGCGCTGTTTGATGTGGCAAAATTGATACAGATTAAAGCGATTAGCCAGTCCGAAGTATTATTGTTTGATTTGCCAAAAGCATAAGATAATTAATTAAACCAAGCAATTAATTAAACCCAGGAGAAAAATATGAAATTTAACTTAAAAACAGCAGGCCTGACAGCCTCATTGTTATTGGCTTCCAGCCTTGCTGTAGCAGAGCCAGATGCTTACCGAATCGATGATTCACACAGCTTTGCCAATTGGAGTATTCGCCACGTGGCCAGCAAAACATCAGGTACATTTAGCGATATTAAAGGTAAAATTTTGATTGATGCGAATGACTTAAGCAAATCAAGCGTAGAAGCAAAAATCAATATGCTGAGTGTGAATAGTAGCCACGCCAAGCGCGATGAGCATATAAAAAAACCTGAGTACTTAGATGTGGAAAAATTTGCCGAGATGACCTTTGTCAGTAAAAAAATCGAAGCAAAAAGCAATACAGAAGGTGTAATGGTGGGTGTTTTAACCATGCATGGCGTGTCGAAAGAAATGACCTTTCCATTTAAAGTGCTAGGTTTTGGTACAGATCCGTGGGGCGGCTACAGGGCAGGCTTTGAAGCGCGCACCTCAGTTAAGGCCAGTGATTTTGGCTTTGCTTGGCCGCTGGTAAAAGATGCCCCTGTGGGCGATGATATTGAAATTACGCTGCTAATTGAAGGTGTAAAATTACCGCCAGAGAATCCGATTGCTAAGAAGTATTAATTTAATTAAATAGTTACATATAAAATAGGAATAGGAAACATTTATGACATTAGATTTATTTAGTCCAGCACAATTAGGCGCAATTAGTTTAAAAAATCGACTCGTAATGGCACCTTTGACAAGAAGTAGGGCACCAAAAGAAAATGGCGTGCCGCAACCAATCAATGTGACTTATTATGAACAACGCGCAAGCGCTGGTTTGATTGTGACTGAAGCAACGCCGATTTCTGCAATGGGGCATGGCTATCCTTTTTTACCAGGGATTTATACGGACGAACAAGTAGCTGGCTGGAAAAAAGTAGTGGATGCTGTGCATGCCAAAGGCGGGAAAATGGTGTTGCAGCTGTGGCATGTAGGCCGAATATCTCACCCAAGTTTATTGCCAAATCATGTGTTGCCTGTTGCACCCTCAGCAATCAAGCCTGCTGGCCAACTTTATACTTATGAAGGTATGGTTGATTTTGTAGAACCGCGCGCGTTGGATGCAAGTGAGTTGCCAGCACTGGTGGCTGATTATGTGCACGCGACCCAATGTGCGATTGATGCGGGATTTGATGGTGTAGAAATTCACTCGGCTAATGGTTATTTGTTAGATCAATTTTTACGTGATGGCACCAATAAGCGCACTGATAATTACGGTGGTAGTTATGAAAACCGCGCACGTTTGTTGATGGAAGTGACTAAAGCAGTTGTGGCCTTGGCTGGAAGCGATAAAGTAGGTATTCGGCTTTCGCCAGTAAACCCTTTCAATGATATTTCTGACAGTAATCCGCAGGCACTATTTAACTATGTTGTAACTGAACTTAACCAATTTAATTTAGCTTACTTACATGTGATTGAAGGCGATGTAGGCGGCATGGCCCAAGCTTTTGATTTTGTGGCGCTACGTAAGCTATTTAAAAATGCTTATATGGCCAATCTAGGCTATGATAAAGCACGCGGAAACGCTGCTATTGCCAGTGGTCATGCGGATGTCATTGCCTATGGCGTGCCATTTATCGCTAACCCAGACTTGGTCGAGCGTTATAAAACAAATGCACCGCTAAATGAGGCAAATCCTGCTTTGTTCTATGGTGGTGACGAAAAGGGTTACACGGATTATCCATTTTTAAACGCTTAATTTATAGGTTAATAGCATGCAAAAACCTGCCATCACATCCGTAGCTATTCAGGAAACCATTGCCAACCGCTGGAGCCCACGTGCTTTTGACGCCAGCAAGTCTGTTAGCCAAGAGCAAGTCATCGCCTTACTAGAAGCTGCCCGCTGGGCTCCATCTTGCTTTGGTGATGAGCCTTGGCGTTTTATTGTGTGGAATAAAAATGCAGATGAAGAATCTTGGCAACGTGCGTTTGATTGCCTTGTGCCCAATAACCAAATTTGGGTAAAAGCTGCGCCAGTGTTAATGCTGGTGTGCGCAAATACTTTGTTTGGGCATAATCAAACTCCAAATCGCTGGGGGCAGTACGACACCGGCGCAGCGGCAGAGAATTTATGTTTGCAAGCCAGCAGTATGGGTTTAATGGTGCATCAAATGGGTGGCTTCAACGCCGATAAAGCACGCGAGACGTTTGCTATCCCAGATCAATACACAGCAATGGCCATGCTGGCTGTGGGTTATGAAGGTGATGCGAATAACTTGCCAGATGAACTAAAAACGCGTGAGCTTGCAGAACGCAAACGCAAGCCATTGGGTGAATTGTTTTTTGAGGGCGCTTGGGGCACACCTGTGGTTTAGTGCTTTAAAAATACGGCGGTGCTTCAGCTAATGCACCGCCGCATTCACACACGCCTTTTTCAGCGTGATTCATTTTATTGCAAACCGTACAGCGCACCCACATCGGGTTAATGTGGTGCGGAATCCATACGCTAGTAACCCCGCCATTGGACAAGTTTGAATGGAATTGCTTCATCGATTCTTGATGTGTGGGATTAGCCATAATTTGTGCCACGTTTTCTGGTTTCTCCCACGCGGTGATCGTAATCCCGCGTTCACCCAGCCTAGCCGAGGTGACGCCAATAAAGCCTTCCATACCCATCATCTGTTTCATAGTTTCTCTTGAACGGAATTGAATTTCTGCAGTTTGGCTCGCGTCATTCCAAATTGTAGTGATGCTAAACGCCCCAGGTTTAGTTTTATTTCCTGATTGCACTGCCACAGAAGTACCAAATGAAAAAGAGCCTACTGTGCTAGGTTGCACAATTACATTCAGCCCTAATTGTTTTGGCACTTCTTTGGAATCAAAATAGCCTGTGACTGATTTAATGCCGTCATCCGCAACTACAATGATATCAACACCCTTTAGCCGTACTGTTTTAGCCGTTGGGGGTAAGCTATTGAGTGAGCCTGTATTGGTGCCTGTCATTACCCACTCTGCCACCAGTTTAGTCGTGCTGATTTCTGCATAACTTGCAATTTCAAACTTTAAATCGGGGAAGGCTTGCCACAAATGTTCTGCAAATATTTCAGGATTTTTGCCAGAAACCTCACCCACAGCGGGGTCGCTATATAATCCATCTGCAGCAAAAGTAGCACTTAGAGCGGCGCAATCATGAACATTCCAAGCGTTGAAATAGGCACTGCTTAAGTCTTTGATGTGCATAAATTTTCCCTAAACGCTTGTTATATTAACCCTGCATTGCCGCCATCACAATGCCTGGCACTTTTGCCCAACTGGCTTTTTCTTCCATTGCCACTAATCTTGTCGTCACCGTTTTTGCCTTACGGTGGCTGGCTAACCAAGCAGGTTTAGGGAATGCTGTGAGTGGTGCGCGCAGTACAGATTTTTCTATGCCCTCTAGCATAGAAGTATTATGCATAAACCCATTGCCACTTTGAATGTCGTTAGTGCTTGAGCTTGGATGTGCTCCCCACGGCGCACCTGTACAAAACAATAGACCAATAAAGGTATTGACTGTAATTGCGCCGTATTTAAGCGCGCAAATAGCTTGCTCAAACGCGGTATTGGTGTTGGTATCTTTTAGTGATTTTGGATGCACAATCAACGTTGCATTAAGCGTACCCCATAGGCGATTGTTTACAAATTCGGTGGCTGCTTGCAAAAACTCTACAGGATTAGCATTGCCCACTTGCACGTTGGTAATGACAGAGCAAAATGATTCTTCGGTAAATAGCGACTCATGACTATCGTCTGGATTTAAGTCGGTAATAAATGTCCAAGGCAATTCGTTGGCTTGCGGTTTGCCGATATTGCTGATGTTGGTACGGTTTTTTGTAATCGCTTCCCAGCGGTCTTCAGCCCCAGGATAATAGGATGCTCTAGTGGGTATTTCTGCACATACTTCTTGTAATATCTGCATAAACCGCGCGCTGCCATCCCAATTTTTAGGCATCACTAGCACTTTGGCTGTGCAGCACATAAAAGATGCATTCATGGTAAACGCAGTAGCAATTTGCTCGGCTTGAAAGCGAATTTGTTTATCCGTATAAGGCCCTGGCACAATAATAATCGGCGTGACATTGCCCAGTTCCGCTGTAATAGTTTTGCGCAATAATGGTTGATTTTGCGCGCGACGCTCATCGGTATCGTGGCCATGATCACCCCACACAATTTGGTCGTAGGTTTTGTTCGATCCCGTTAAATGTACTTCGTCAATTTTTGGGTGGTAGACCAAATGTCTGCCAACCTCGGCGCCGCCATAGACGACTGCTAAAAACTGTTGGTCAATCGCTGCTTTAAAAGCTTCTTCAATATAAGCGCCTATGTAAGCGTTTACGGGGTTCATTTTAAGAATGCATACTTTGCCTTCGTTAAACATTTTAGTCAGCACATCCATAATGCTAATGCTTGCAATATTGCCTGCACCTAGCACCAGAGCCACTTTGCCTTGATGTCTTTTGTCTTGATTAGCAGCAGTCTTATAAAAGCTGGCGCGGTCGGCCATTAGACTTTGTTCGGTGACGTCAGGCTGCATATACACATCAACGGTCACATTTTTAAATAATATGCTATCAATTGCATTATTTGGATAAACCTGCACGGTTAAATTGCCTGCTATGGTACGTTTAACTTTGCCAATAGCTGTATTACCCGTTTTTTCAATGCTTTGTAAGCTCTCACGAATCAAACGCAATTGGCGTACTACGCCCCAATAACCTGCTGCCCATTCTTCGGCTTCTAAATTAGAGCCTAGCGGGATGCCCTTAGCGTTGCAACCCGCTTCTACCATGGTGGCTAACACTTTCATTATGCCTTGTTGCATGACCGTCACTAGCTCAATACGCTTTTCAATGCTAAGTGTGGCAAATTTCCAAGCCGCCTCGCGTAAATGCGTAATAGTTTCATCGAGTTTGGCTTGGCTTGATGCAGGTGGCGTGGTGTTTTTGGCAGTGCCTGATTGGCCTACAGGATAACTTGAAAATTCGCGAAATTGATTCATCGCTTGGAGTGTTTTTATGTTCATGATAAACCTCTACTTTTGTATAAAATACAATCATTAAGAAAATCAAACCACGCTTTCTATTATAAGCAACGTGGTTTGAAATCAGTATTCATTTAACGACTTATTTTTTAGTGCCTTTCCAATCTACTGTGTATTCAGTAGCAGAAGTAAAGTAGCCGTTGTAATCGCCCTTACCTTTTATGCCATTATATTTACCTGTGCCACCTACATATTCCCATTGGCCTTTAAAGCTGGTCATTGGGTTGCCGTCTTTCATCACAGTATTGACATGGCCGCTCCATTTAGCGATAGTTGAGTCAGCACCATTAGTGATCGTGTAGTAGCCAGAATGGTCGCCAGTACCTTGATGCAAATTGGCAATTTCTGGGTTTGATACTGTTGCGCCTTCGATAAAACCGCCACTAGAAGCACATGTGGTCTCACTTAACATCACGGCGTAACCATCGGTGTTGGCAACATTGGCTGCGGTAGGTTTATAAGTACATTTTCCTTGCCCTGCGATTGATTCCGCATTGGCGTTGATAGCTGCTAAAGAAAATAAAGTAAAAACTGCTGTTGCAATAACGCGTTGATTAAATGTAAGCATTTTAAATCTCCTCATCTATTGATTGGCATCCAGAACATTCGGTTAATATTCGTTCAGATGTGTATGCACAATGTAAATTTTTGTTATGATGATATGAAGTTAGTTACGGTTAGTAACCCTGCGTTACATCTATATGTAACAAACAACCGATTACAAAAATAAGAAGGCTCGTGATGGATGCAGCTTTAGAAAAATGGTCTGCTGAGGAAAAAGACCACATACGCACTAGCATAGCCACTATGCTGGCTAGCCCCTTATTTGCTGGCTCGCCGCGCCAAGTACGTTTTTTAGATTATTTGCTTACGCACACCCTCGCGGGCGAGGCGGATCGACTAAAAGGCTACACGATTGCGGTGGAAGTGTTTGATAAAAAAGATGACTTTGACCCAAGCTTGGATGCAATTGTACGGGTAGAAGCGACTAGGTTACGAAATAAATTACGCGAGTATTACGATACTTTAGGAATGCAGGACAGTGTGCGCATTGAGTTACCTAAAGGCGGTTATGCCCTAGAAATTACTTTGCAAGCAACTACTTTACAGTTTAATTCAATTGCTAAATCCGTTGCAAGCCAAAGTTTAAGCTTGAATGCAGTGCCCGCTAGCACACCACGCTTAATACGCGATAAACCTTCGCTCGCCGTATTGCCGTTTATGAACATTGGCGCAGATAATGCAAAAGAATATTTTGCCGATGGCGTGGTCGATAGCCTGATTGCGATGTTTTCAAGGCTTTCTGGCTTGTTTGTCATCTCTAGGCAATCATCATTTACTTATAAAAACACCATAAAAACATCTGAGCAAATTGCCGCCGAATTAGGTGTGCGTTACTTGCTAGAAGGCAGTGTGCAACACGCAGGTAAGCAAGTGCGGGTTACCACGCAATTGGTTGATGCAAAAAATAGTGGGCAAGTGTGGTCTGAGCGCTATGACCGCGAGCTTAAGGATATTTTTGTACTGCAAGATGAGCTCACACAAAATATTGTCAGAGTACTGCAGATTAAACTAGCGGGTGAAGAAGCTATGCAATTTGGCATACAGCAAACGGCTAGCATAGAAGCGCACGATTACTTGCTGCAAGCCATTGCCTTGCACCGAAAATATAGCGATAAAACGACTTATGAGGCCATTGCGCTGTATCAAAAAGCTTTGGTTTTAGACGCGGCCTATGCGGCTGCACATGCTTGGCTGGCTAGGTCGCTATCCTTAGCGTGGTCACAGCGGTGGAATCTAGACCCCGCCGTTTTAGATGAAGCGTTATTGCATGTTGAGCGTGCCATTGAGTTAGATCCACAATCGCCTTATGGCATGTCAATATTAGGCTGGGTGCAGCTTTGGCGTAAAAACCGCGATGAGGGCATTGCAAATTGCCGCCGTGCAATTACTTTAGACCCCAATAATGCGGAAGCGCATTTATTCCTTTCCATTGCATTAAGTGCTGCGGGCTTAGGTGATGAGGCCTTGTATTACGTAGAAAAAGCGCAGCGGCTTAGCCCGATTCCTGATCCTTTTTATATTTATACGCATGCCATGTGTTGTTATGCGCAAAAAAATTACCAAAAAGCCATCGCTATTTTTGAGCAAGGTTGCCATTTAAGCCACAGTTTTATGCCCAACCATGTATTTCAATTGTTTGCGTATGAGCAACTAGGGTTGCATGATAAAGTGCGTGAAAAGTATGAGATGGTGATTTCATTGAGGGATGGTGATAAAAGCATACCAACCGTAGCCTTGTGGACTGATCAAACACTTGCAGAAGAGCAAGTGGCGCTTTGGGAGCGCGTTTCTGCGCGCTATGCTTAAGCCTTAATGTAAGACAGGAAACTGAAGATGGAAGCTAAACCATCTTTAGCTGTATGCGTGAGAGGAAACTTAACTTAAGAGCCCGCGTCTGATACACTCCTGTTTCTTTTTAATTGAAGCATTTCACTTTAAGGCAAAATCATGGCAGTTGTTACACTTACCACCGCAAATTTTAAAGAAACTATTGAGGGCAATAATTTTGTTATCGTAGATTTTTGGGCTCCTTGGTGCGAGCCATGTATGGTGTTTACGCCAACATTTGAGGCAGCAGCAGCAGCAAATCCTGATATTGTATTTGGTATGGTGAATACCGAAGCTGACCCTGAAATTGGTGATTATTTTGAAGTGGCGCAAATACCTGGCATTTTGGTGATTCGCGATCAAGCGGGTATTCATACGCAAGTGGGCGAGATTGGCGCACCAGCATTAGATGAAATTATCAAATGGGCACGCGAGCGCGATATGTCTGCCGTGCACGAGCATTACCAAGCAGAAGCACAAAAGAAACATTAACAAACCAAGGTGTTCAATCTTGGGTTGTAGATTCAATCTGCAATGATAGCCTCTTAACAAAAAAGCCACTTTTTAAAGTGGCTTTTTTATTAAGAATTAACACCGTTAAACACTGGCTATGATTAATTTTTAAAATCCGCCCGTTGTTAAAAACCTAAACGCGTAAAATGCGCCAACCGCCATCATGGCATACATGGGGACGTTGCCCGACTTTTTGCTTTCATCTGGGTTGGTAGATGACATCATGCGGTTTAGCACCCACATCACGCCAATAATCACGGGTATCATCATCATGTGTGTGGTGGTATCAAATAGCCAGCTTAGTATAGTTTTAAGCAGGCCGTCTTTTTTAAAGAACTCTAATGCAATGCCTGCTATGCCAATTAGCATTAAAATTAAGCCGCCAACAGAGCTTAATGTTTTTAGTAGCGAATCGGCTTCAATATTGGCGTTTTTGGCATATTTGTTGGGATCTTTCTTTTGTGGTGCGGCCATGGTTTTCTCCCTGCCTTTAATAAATGATGTAAAACTAAATTGAGTTTAAACTAATTTTGAGTTAAATACTTGGCAGGGTCAACCGATTTACCCAAACGCCTAATTTCAAAATGTAGCTTGGTGCTAGTGGCATCCGTATTGCCCATCTCGGCAATTTTTTGGCCAGCAGCAATACTTTGGCCTTCTTTCACCAAAATTTTACTATTGTGCGCATAAACCGATAAATAGGTTTTATTGTGCTTAATAATCACCAATTTACCATAGCCACGCAAGTCAGATCCGCTATAAATCACTTTGCCAGGCGCAGCAGCATTAATGGCTTGGCCTGTGCTACCTGCAATATCAACGCCTTTATTGCTGGCTTCGTTAAAGCCCGCTGTTACTTTACCTTGCGTTGGCCAACTCCAAATTAGTGATTCGTCATCAGTTGGTTTAGCGTCAGTAGATTGCGCTTCTGTTGGCTTGTTATCGCTAGGTTTGGCATCAGTCTGCTTGCTGTCAGAAGGCTTTGTATCGGCGGCCTTTGTTGGCACTGCATGATTCCACGCATCTGTATTAGTTGTGCGATTCCACGCATCTACGCTATAAGCCTCGCGTGTAGCCTTGGGCTCAGTTAATACAGGCGTAACGGCGGAGCCGCCATTCGCTGTGGTGCTTGGTTTCGTTGCTGTACCAGTGGTCACAGCCTCCACTTTCATCGGTGTCACAACCACGCCATCATCACTTTTGCCAACGTCTGTTTTAGCAGGGTCAACAGCCATAGCCGTTTTTGTTTTAAAGCTGGATAAATCCAATTTTTGGCCAATTTTAATCGGGTAGGGCGGCACGATATTGTTGACTGTGGCAATATCTTTATAGTAAATACCATACTCAAGACTAATGCTAAATAAGGTATCACCCTTTTTAACAATATGGCTATCAGGCCGCCAATCCTTGCTTGCAGCAGTTTTTGCGTCGATTGGCCTGGTTGGCACAGGTGGTTTTGGCTTGCTGGCTTGCGGTGTGCGCTCAATCACTGGGGCGGGTGGGTTACTCTCGCAAGCAGTCATTAACAATATCAAACAGGTTACAACTAAAACACGCATCAGCTAACTCCACCCAATAATGGTACAAATTTCACCGCTTCTAGCTTGGTTTGCACATATTCTTTAGCTTGCCGTTCTATGAGCATTAACACTTGGGCATTCGTACCAACTGGGATCACCAAGCGCCCACCAATGGCCAATTGCGCCAACAGCTCTTCTGGCACATGGCTGGCAGCAGCAGTGACAATAATGCCATCAAACGGCGCAAATTCGCTCAAGCCATTACTGCCATCGGCATGGTCTAGCTTTACGTTGTTGCATTTAAGTGTGCGCAAATGGCCACGCGCTTTCATCACCAAGGGACGAATGCGCTCTAACGACAACACCTCTTTTGCCACACGCGACAAAATTGCGGTTTGGTAGCCGCAACCTGTGCCGATTTCTAACACTTTATTCAGTTGTTTACCGTTGCGTAAAATTTCGGTCATACGCGCCACAATATAAGGCTGCGAAATGGTTTGACTATAGCCAATTGGAAGCGAGACATCTTCATACGCGCGCGTTGATAACGCTTCATCAATAAAAATGTGTCGAGGAATCTCGCCCATGGCCGATAGCACTACTTCATCTTTAATGCCTTGCTCGCGCAGGCGGGTGAGCATGCGCTCACGCGTGCGCGTAGAGGTCATGCCGATGCCAGTAGTGGGTTTTAGCGTGGTAGGTTTCAGTAGTGCCATTTATTGTTGAAGCCAGCTTTGGGTTAACCACTCGTTAAGTTCAGCCATTTGTGTGTGCTTAGTTAAATCCACTTGAATCGGCGAGATAGACACCATATTTTGCGAAACCGCATAAAAATCTGTGCCTTCACCGCCATCATTCGGCTTACCTGCTGCACCCACCCAGTACACAGTTTCGTTACGTGGCGTTTTTAGCTGAATCACAGGCTCTGCCTTATGGCGCTTGCCTAAGCGAGTGACTGCGCGGCCTTTTAACTGGTCGTAAGGCACATCAGGCACATTCACATTTAATAAAGTTGGCGATGCAAAGCCTATTTTTTGATAATGTTGCACCATTTCAACCGCAATACGCGCTGCGGTTTCAAAATAGGTAGCGTTATGCTGCGACATCGAAAAAGCCAGTGATGGAATATCCAGCAAGTAGCCTTCCATCGCCGCCGCCACCGTACCGCTGTAAATAGTGTCGTCGCCCATATTTGCACCATCGTTAATGCCTGAAATCACCATGTCTGGCATCTCACTCATCAAGCCAGTTAGCGCGATATGCACGCAATCGGTCGGCGTGCCATTGACATAAAAAAAGCCGTTGCTAGCTTTGCGTACGCTTAATGGGCGATCTAGTGTTAGTGAGTTGCTGGCGCCGCTTCTATTACGTTCTGGCGCAACCACGGTAACGTCGGCAATTTTGGCCAAATGTTCGGCTAAAATATTCAGCCCTGGCGCAGAATAGCCATCGTCGTTGGAGAGTAGTATCTTCATACGTTATGTATAAGGCTAAGTATTTTCATGCGTGGCTAGTTAATAACGTGGTCATGAGCTTATTATAAATGAAGCCCTGTTTTTTAAGATGGGTTTCGCGTTTGTTTTGCGTAAAAACGTGTAACTTTTGCATAAAAAATCGCGCAGATAAAAAATAGTAGCGTTAATGCCACTTCTACCAGAGCCAATTTGGCCGATAAGCCAGTATCTGCCCAAGCGCGCACCACGCCTTCGGTAAAATACAGTAGTATAAACATGCTCGTCCATTGGTAGGTATAACGCTTACCTTTTAGAATGCCAAATAGCGGAATGAGTAATGGAACGACTTTTAATATCAGTAGTGAGCTGTTGGGTTTAAGTGGCGCTAAAAAGCTTTCCCAACATAGGCACAATAAAATAAGCGCAATTAAACTAATACTTGCGCCCAATTGTAACTGTTGTACTGATAATGGTTTAATCACGCGCGAGCAGCTTTGCTTAATTCCACAAACGCCATACGCGCAGAGTTTGCATCAAAAATCGGCGTTTCAAAAGTAAAACGCAGCATGCTAATGTTGTCATCAACAATTGCCTCAACGTCAAAACCATCGCAATCTACACCAATTAAGCTGGCAATTTGTGGTTGCATGTTATAAAAATGATGGCAATACGCCAATAAACTATCAGCATGGTCAGCATTCATATGCTCAATCATGCTGGTTTCTAGTTGTGCGATGGTGAGACTTTTTTCAGCGTTTTTTAAATCAATAATTTCTTCACATGCAAGTTCTTTTCCAGCCAGCCAGCCCATTTTGCCAAAGCCAGCAATATAGCGCGCTTGGTGAATATTAATGCGATAAAAATTAAAGTCATGCATGGCCAAATAACCCACCGATTCTGGCATGTAACGACAATAACGTGCCACTAAATCGGCATCATTTTTATTAATTTGCGTGGCTTCGCCAATCAGCGTTAATCGGCCATTGGCATGCAAATCCTCTGCATTTTTAATGTTGCTCGCATTAAAAACCATTAATGATACTTTTGGGTTGGCGATGATGTTTTTGGTGTGCTCGGCAATGCTGCTAATTAACACAATCGGCTGGCAATTGTGATCTAGCATAAACGGCATTACCGAGCCAAATGGATAGCCTGCAAACTTGGCTGAAAAGCTCGATAAAACGCCGCTGCGCGTACTGCGTAAAAACTGTTTTGCTTCAGCTGCTAGATTCATAAGGCAAAGCTCATGCTGCCAACTTTAGCGCAGTTTCAGCTAAACGTTTGCCTAATGCAATACACAGTTTTTTTTCATCCTCTGTGATTTTTTTATCATCCAATGCACCGCCCACATGGCTTGCGCCATAAGGTGTGCCGCCACTTTGCGTAGATGCTAAACTGGGTTCAGAGTATGGCAAACCAACCATTACCATACCGTGATGCATCAAAGGCAACATCATGGTTAATAGCGTACTTTCATTGCCGCCGTGCATGCTGCCTGTGCTGGTAAACACGCAAGCTGGCTTACCAATAAGCGCGCCTTTCAACCACAGCGCAGTCGTGCCATCTAAAAAGTACTTCATCGGCGCAGCCATATTGCCAAAGCGCGTTGGGCTGCCAAGTGCAACGCCAATACATTCTTGTAAATCTTGCAACTCACAATAAGGGTCGCCACTGGTGGGAATATCCGATTCAGTTGCTTCGCAATTAGCTGACACTTTCGGCACAGTACGAATGCGCGCTTTTGCGCCGCTTACGCTCTCAACCCCGCGCGCAATTAATTGCGCCATCTCGCGCACTGCGCCGCCTTGCGAGTAATATAGAACTAGAATCTCATTCATTTTATATGTTTGGTCAGTTCTATAGCTTTGCCGATATAGCTGGCTGGCGTAATTTCTAGTAGCAGT
>JANXWL010000082.1 GCA_025351225.1 Methylotenera sp.
AAACAGCGCTTTTTAATGGCAAAAGCGGGTGATGGAATGCGCCCAGTAGTGATTATGTCGCTTGGCAACATTGAACATCGCGCCTTGCTTAAGGACGCTGATGCATATTTTATTGACTTATTTAACACCTTTATTAACCCGCTTGGGCTAGAACTTGCACAAGAACCACTCACGGGTAAAGGTATTGCACATGGCGTGATGGGTGAAAATTACCATGAGCGCATGGAGGCTATTAATTTCACGCTTGGTCACGATGACGGCATGACCAATGCTGGCTTTGAAGAAGCAGAGGTAATCTTAATTGGCGTTTCGCGTTGCGGAAAAACCCCTACCAGCGTCTATTTGGCGATGCAGTTTGGCATTAAAGCGGCTAACTATCCGCTCATTCCAGAAGATTTCGAGCGTGGTACCTTACCAGAAGTGCTGTATAAACACTTACCGAAAATTTTTGGTTTAACCATTAAACCCGACCGCTTGCATAATGTGCGCTCTGAGCGCCGACCGAATAGTTTTTATGCCTCACTAGAAAACTGTAAAAAAGAAATAGCAACCGCTGAGCGCTTGATGCTTAAAAATAATATTCCCTGGGCCGACTCTACTAGCCGCTCCGTAGAGGAATTATCAGCGATTATTTTGCAAAAGATTCGGCAGCCTGAGAAATAAACTCACTTTAAATACGGTTTAATTTTACCTAAAATTGCATTCGAATTCGGCAACACAGTACTCTCATACACGGTTACATCTTTTCCACCTGGCAAAATCACATATTTATAAAAATTCCATTGCGGCGCAGTGCCTGTTTTGGCGGTAAGTTCTTTGTAAAATGGGTTCGCATCAGGCCCTGAAACGCTGCTTTTCCCCATCATTGGGAACTCAACGGCATAAGTGAGTTTGCAGAAGTCACCAATTTGTTTATTGTTGCCTGGGTCTTGGCGAAAGTCATTAGACGGGAAGCCAATTACCAACAAACCCTGTGCCTTATATTGTTTGTATAAACCTTCTAGCGCTTCAAACTGAGGCGTAAAACCGCATTTGCTGGCGGTGTTCACTACCAAAATCGGTTTGTCTTGATATTCACAAAGATCAAACTTTTCACCATGTAAACTGGTGAACTGGTGATTATAAATGCCGCTGCAAGCCGCACTAGCACTGCTTGTTGTCATGATTGCTGCTCCTAAAATACCTGCACCTACTAAAACGAATGCTAACAGTTTGGTCATGGTTGCTCCTTAAATATTCTTATGCTTAATGACTGTGATATTGAGCATTCGTTCTAGCTAGCTGACAAAAGTTTAATAATAAAAATCACCTTTACATTAAGCTGTGCAACAAACCAAATAACGCAAACACGCCAATTAAACTTATGGTGTTCACCTTAAATTGATACAAAGCTACAAAGCCCAAGACCGCAGCGAGCATAGCCAGCCAGTCAATGTATAGGTGATTTGGCCAAAACACTTGCAGCGCAAAAAACAGCGCCAAGGCAGCAATCACACCAACTACTGCCGCAGTAATCGCCATTAGTGGCGCATTGAATTTAAGATTATTTTTGGTCGACTCGATAAACGGTGCGCCCATAAAAATGAAAATAAACGAAGGTAAAAAGGTAAAAAATGTGACTATGCAGCCAGCCAGCATAGCAGACACCATTGGATTGTAAGCTACTGCATGGCTCCAGCCACCCACAAAGCCAACAAATGCTACCACCATAATCAACGGTCCTGGCGTGGTTTCGCCCAGCGCTAAGCCATCCATCATTTGCGTGGGTGTTAACCAGCTGTAATGCGCCACCGCACCTTGATATACATAGGGTAGCACCGCGTATGCGCCGCCAAATGTGAGCAACGCAGCTTTTGTGAAAAACCACGCCATTTGCGTGTAGACCGCGCTCCAACCATATATGGTGATTAATAACACTATTCCTACCAACCAAATCATGATGCCAACTAGCAAAAACTTAACCACTCCGCGCCAACTAAAGTGCGCATGTGTTGGTGTCGGCGTGTCGTCATCGATGACAGCTTTTCCAAAATGCTTGTCTACGCCTTTATGCGTGCCGCTACCTGAAAATAGCTTAGGCGCGTAACGATTGCCTAAATAGCCAATCAACGCGGCAGAAATAACAATCAAAGGGAACGGTAATCCCAGTAAAGTAATCGCCAAAAATGATGCGAACGCAATCATCCATAAAGCTTTATTTTTCAAGGCACGCGAGCCAATTCGGTAAGCTGCAAATAACACAATTGCCACCACCGCTGGTTTAATACCATACAGCACACCAGCCACTGCAGGCGTGCTGCCAAAACGCATATAAATATAGCTTAGCGTCATTAAAATAAGCAATGACGGCAACACAAACAAGCCACCCGCAATTAAGCCACCGCGTGCTTTATGCATTAGCCAGCCAATGTAAGTAGCCAATTGCTGCGCCTCTGGTCCAGGCAATACCATGCAGTAGTTTAACGCGTGCAAAAAGCGCTTTTCAGAAATCCAGCGTTTATTCTCCACTAGATCGGTATGCATAATAGCAATCTGCCCAGCAGGCCCGCCAAAACTAATCAAACCCAGTTTTAGCCAATACCAAAACGCCTCTTTAAGGGTTGGCACATTAGGCACTGAATCAGTAGGGATATTTTCTTGCATGTAGGTTCACTTTAAAACTAAAAGCTTGATTCTAATCGAAGCAAGTAATTGTTACAGTAACAATTACTCACAATTTTTTACAAATAATTGGATAAAAAACCGCAATATTTATGCAATAACGCGCATCTTGAAATTTTAGTTATTTGAACACTAATCTATATAACTATATTATGGGGCATCAATTGAACATTAAATCACTATTAAGCAACCTTGTTTTAATCAGCGCAACTATCGCCTCTCAAGCCGCGCTTGCAGAGTGCAAAACCGTTATGGGCGGCTGCGTGCCAGCAGAAAACTTAGCTGACTTACCTAGCCACATGAAGTCACAAATTGTCAATAAAGTGACACGCCAACCAGCCGCTACGCCAGTAAAAGCAAGTGGCGCAAACAACAACAAAACAGGCGTCTCTACTTTAGCATTAGCCAACAGTACAAAATAAGCAAATTATTTACGCTGACATTAGCAGGCGCTGAATTAAAATCAGTCCCTCACTTTTTTATTGCACAAGCAGGCATAAAACAAAAATTCACGCGCACACCTAAACCTTTTTTAAAATTGGCATGCAAAATGCTTAATATTTATTACTAGCAATTAGCTAGCTAATGGAATGGAAAGGAATGGTTTAATATGTCTGACACAACAAAAACAAGTTTAGATAAAATTAAATTGCTGGATCAAATGCTAGAAGATTTAGCTGGCGACGAGTATGAAGATTACGATGTAGATGAAAATCGCGCTGGTGCTAGCCTGAAGCATCATGATATTGCTGAAGATTTGGATGAGATAGAAACGCTTCACTAGCCTAGTACCATAAAAATATGCAGGCTGGCAATGATTTGGCGGAGAGCGCGAGATTCGAACTCGCGACAAGGTTACCCCTGTGCCACCTTTCCAGGGTGGTGACTTAAACCGCTCATCCAGCTCTCCACGGCACTGTATAACTAACAACTGTATAACTAACAACTATATTACTAACAGCCATGACAGTTGGCGGATTATAGTCGATTTGGGTTGTGCGTCCAAGACTGGCGTAACGATTGTCTATTAAAAAGCCAAATTAAAGCCAACATAAAGTTGACTTAACCGCTGCCTGTTGAATTGCTCGCAACTTTTATAAGCTAGCTTTTCAAAATATAAGTATTTACTTCGCCCTTGCCTTTTACTTCAATTAAGCCGCGCGACTCTAAAGTGTGATTCGGCTTTAATAGCTGATAAGTAGCCTCACTAACTTGAATAGTGCCAGGCAAGCCTGTTTTTTCCATACGGCTGGCCATATTCACAGGATCGCCCCAAATATCATAGGCAAACTTACTGGTGCCAATGACACCTGCAACGACTGCACCACTGCTAATACCAATTCTAATTTGTAAATTTTGGTTCGTCTCGGCATTAAATGATGCTAACTCTTGTTGCATTTGCAGTGCTAATTGCGCAATTACTGTCGCGTGATCATCACGGCTAGCTGGCGCACCACCTACCACCATATAGCCATCACCGATGGTTTTAATTTTTTCTAGTCCATGCTGATCAGCTAAACGATCAAAGCGCGAAAATAATTGGCTTAAAATATCAACCAGCTCAGCAGGTGGCATGGTGGATGTCAGTTTAGTAAAGCCAACAATATCGGCAAATAAAATGGTCACCGATTCGTGGCTATCAGCGATGCGCATATCGTTATCTTTTAAACGATTAGCAATTGATTTAGGTAAAATATTCAGTAGCAGCCTTTCTGAGCGGGCTTGCTCTAAATTCAGCTCGAGCAATGTACGTTCTTTTTGGCTTTGAAAATAACGCATTACCGCATATAAAATACAAGCAGTACCAATAATATTCATCAAAAAGAAAGTGTCTTTAATATGTGCAGGTATTGGCAGCGAGTTGCCCGCAAACATATAATTGAGCTTCCAAGACAGGGCTGCAAGCATCAAAAATAAAGCAAACCAAGGGGTAGATTGCCGCGTGCCTAATATCATTAGCGCACCAATCGGCGACAAAATCGCCCAGATTGCAATACCGCTAGAGGCTTCGTACCCGCCTATTGCCCATTGCATAAAAAATGGCATGACTAACAACATCACCAATTGTGTAAACGTAAAATACTCGAAGCGTTTACTGCGATAAAATACAAGCAGGCTTACATAAGAAACAATCACGTATACATAAGGCACAACGGCCATTAAGGCGTAACCTTCACCCAATCCTGAAAGTGTAAATATCCAAAATATGCACACTAAACTCTCAGCAAATACCAAAATTGCAAGTATCGCTTTGCTTAAAGTTGAATCACTTGGTTTGCTAATATTGTGCCAAAACTCTCGTGTTGTAATGCCAAAGCTTGATGTTGAATTAGGCATAAGTAAACATTATCTCAATTTAAAAAATACCGCCAAAAATACCTTAAGCGGGCTAATTACATGCTAATGCACAAACTATATCGTATGCGGGCAATGTTCGCTACTGCAAGCCAGCATTTTTTACAAAATGCAGTTACAAAATATTTAATTTAATTACTGTTTTTACTTGATTTACCCTGCACTAAGGTTTATTGTTTAGTCCGAGCTTGTCGTTCGCAAGCCTTTTGTTTGTTTGATTTGCGCACAATTAAGTTGACACTTGAATCAAGTAAAATAATTAACCATAAAATGCGGGATTGTGAATAGAAATATTATATTAACAGCAGAATAACTACAGGAGTTAGCATGGACAGCGATAACAAAGTGAGCAGTGCAAGTTTAGATACACTATTAGGCCTAGGCGTTAAACACCCATACAAAGCCAAATATGAAAACTACATCGGCGGTAAATGGGTTGCACCAGTTAAAGGCCAATATTTTGATAACGTGAGTCCTGTAACTGGTAAAAACTTTTGCCAAATTGCACGCTCAACTGAAGAAGACGTGAATTTAGCACTGGATGCTGCTCACGCCGCTAAAGACGCTTGGGGCAAAACCTCATACGCTGCGCGCGCAATCATTTTAAATAAAATTGCTGATACCATGGAAGCTAATTTGGCCAGCATTGCAGTCGCTGAAACCATTGATAATGGCAAACCACTACGTGAAACGACCTATGTAGATATTCCATTGGCCATTGATCACTTCCGTTATTTCGCAGGCTGCATTCGCGCGCAAGAAGGTTCCGTCTGTGAAGTAGATGAAACAACCGTTGCTTACCATTTCCACGAGCCTTTAGGCGTGGTTGGTCAAATTATTCCTTGGAACTTCCCCATTTTAATGGCGGTTTGGAAGTTAGCGCCGGCCCTAGCAGCAGGTAACTGCGTGGTGTTAAAACCAGCTGAGCAAACTCCTGCTTCTATCTTAGTACTGTTAGAGTTCATTGGCAGTTTATTACCAGCTGGCGTACTAAACGTAGTAAACGGTTTTGGTTTAGAAGCAGGTAAACCACTCGCCAGCTCAAAACGCATCGCAAAAATTGCATTTACAGGCGAAACATCAACTGGTCGCTTGATTATGCAATACGCATCACAAAACCTGATTCCAGTGACATTAGAATTAGGCGGCAAATCACCTAACATCTTCTTTGAAGACATTATGGATGCGGACGACGCATACTTCGACAAAGCCATTGAAGGCTTGGTATTGTTCTTAGTGAACCAAGGGGAAGTTTGTACTTGTCCATCACGTGCATTGATTCAAGAATCTATTTACGACAAGTTTATGGCGCGCGTGCTAGAGCGCGTAAAAGTAGTAACGCAAGGCAGCCCTTTAGACATGAACACCATGGTTGGCGCACAAGCTTCGCAAGAGCAAGTGGAAAAAATCATGAGTTACATGAAAATTGGTCAAGATGAAGGTGCTGAGCTACTCATCGGTGGCAAACGCAAAGTGCAAGCGGATGCAGCTATTAAAGATGGTTTCTATATTGAACCAACAATCTTTAAAGGCCACAATAAAATGCGTATTTTCCAAGAAGAAATTTTTGGTCCAGTGCTTTCTGTAACCACCTTTAAAGATGAGGCTGAAGCATTAGCAATTGCCAATGATACACTTTATGGCTTAGGTGCTGGTGTTTGGTCACGTAATGGCAACCGTGCATACCGCATGGGCAAAGCTATTCAAGCTGGTCGGGTTTGGACTAACTGTTACCACTTGTACCCTGCTCACGCAGCGTTTGGCGGTTACAAACAATCTGGTATCGGTCGCGAAAATCATAAAATGATGCTCGACCATTACCAACAAACTAAAAACTTATTAGTTAGCTACAGCGAAAATAAACTAGGCTTCTTTTAATTAAAGACTAGTTTTAATTAAAGACTTATTTTAATTAAAAAGTTTAGCTGGTGATAAAACAGGGCGGGGTTAATCCTCGCCCTTGTTGTTTCTGGTACAGGATTTATATCATCAGTATTTTGGAGTAATATTAGCATCTGAGGAGCAGCAAATAATGGACGATGTTCAAACAGCTACAAAAGTTACGCGCGTTGACAGCACAGAAGCAGCCAACCAACTCATTGACAAACTGCGCGCCAAATATGGCGAGCTGATGATTCACCAATCTGGGGGCTGTTGTGATGGCAGCACGCCAATGTGCTTTGGCAAAGGTGAGTTTTTACTTGGCAATTCTGATGTACAACTTGGCGAAGTTAATGGTGTCGGTTTTTACATGAGTGAGAGCCAGTTTGCGTACTGGGAACACACGCACCTTACGCTAGACGCCATACCTGGCATGGGCGGCCAATTCTCATACGACAATGGTACTGGCATGCGCTTTCATATTCGTTCGCGCTTGTATTCAGACGAAGAGTGGGCAGTTTTAGAGAAAAACCCTGTAAAACACTGCGGCTAATGCTTGACTTACGCCCAAACTGTGAGTGTTGTAACAAAGACTTACCGCCAGACTCTACTGAGGCTAAAATTTGCACTTTCGAATGCACCTTTTGCGTAGCGTGTGCTAATTCAAAGCTTAATTGTATTTGCCCAATTTGCGGTGGTGAGCTGCTGACTCGCCCTCGCCGCCCTGCTAATAAGCTAAATCAATATCCAGCATCAACCAAACGCATCACTTAACCAAGCGGCTGCAAACTTAGAGAATAAAAGTTTAGCTACGATTAGTTTCCATTTTCACACCCTTTGCAAATGCCATAAAGCTTTAAATTGCAGTGATACTCACGTATATGCGATAATTGAGTTTGATTAAGCCGCTTGCGGCTTTTGTTATTTAAATTGAAAGAAAAGATATGCCCGTTATTCGCTTACCAGATGGTTCACAACGCAGCTTTGATGCGCCAGTTACCGTGGCTGAGGTTGCTATGAACATTGGCGCAGGCCTTGCAAAAGCAGCGCTTGCAGGCAAGGTTGGCGATAAAATTGTTGATACTAGCTTTCTCATAGAAACTGATAGCGATTTAGCGATTATTACCGATAAAAGTGATGATGGTTTAGAGATTATTCGCCACTCAACAGCGCATTTATTGGCTTATGCGACTAAAGAGTTATTTCCCGATTGCCAAGTCACCATTGGCCCTGTGATTGAAAATGGCTTTTATTACGATTTTTCGTACAAACGCCCTTTTACGCCAGAAGATTTAGCAGCTATTGAAAAGAAAATGACTGAGTTGGCGAAAAAAGATGAGCCAGTCACCCGTAAAGTATTGCCGCGCGATGAAGCGGTAGCTTATTTCAAAAGTATTAACGAGCATTACAAAGC
>JANXWL010000057.1 GCA_025351225.1 Methylotenera sp.
GCCGTGAATAGTGACAAAGCGAAAATATCAGCTGCCGAATTACAACTCAACAATCTACAAAGTGCGGTTAAGCTGCAATGGGGCGAAACCTTATCTAGCCTAGTGTTTGATAATAAAGTATTGAGCGATAAACTAGCACCGCATTTGGCCAACCTGTTAAACAGAAAAAATGTATTAGTGCAGGTGAGCTTTCCGCTAGACTTTCCCACTCCAAAACTTGGCTCTGCAATTAACTTAAGCCCACTCAATACAGCAGATGCCGCGATTAAAGCCATCTATGTATCGCCAGCCGCGCATAGCGATGCGAATGGTTATGGCAAAACCTTTTACTATAGTGCGCCTGCAGAATCGCTGCGTATTGGTATGCGCGTGAATACGGATGTAGATGCAGGCGGCAGTATGGCGAATAACGGGGTGGTAATTCCCAATCAAGCGTTGGTTTGGTATGGAGGAAAGCCATGGGCATATTTTAAACTAGCGAAAAATAAACAAGGTGAAGACCAATTTGCTCGTAAGCCAATTAATGCCGACATTGAGGTGGGTTCTGGCGCTGATAGCGGCTGGTTTAACCAAGGTATTGATGCGCAAAGTGAGGTGGTTGTCAGTGGCGCGCAGCTATTGCTGTCTGAGGAATTTAAGAATCAAATTAAAAACGAGAATGGTGATTAAATCATCATGAGGATGACGCCAGCATGATGTCTGCTCTCGTTCGTTTTTCAATCCGCTTTCATGGCGTGATTATTGGGTTAGCTTGCCTGATGGTTTTGTACGGCATTTATAGCCTTACACGCAGTAATTTGGACGTGTTTCCCGAGTTTTCACCAACACAAATCATTATCCAAACCGAGTCTCCCGGCTTATCGGCAGAGCTGGTTGAAAGTCTCGTTTCGCAGCCGATAGAAACCAGCATCGCAGGCAGCGTAGGCGTGCGCAATATGCGTTCACAGTCTATTCCAGGCTTATCAATTGTGACGGTGGTATTTGACGAGGACTCTTCTAATGGTTCAAAGGATATTTATCGCGATCGTCAAATTGTATCTGAACGGCTTAGTACGCTTAGCAACCAGATGCCAGCTGGTATTACGCCCATCATAACACCGCTTACATCTTCTGCAAGTACAGTGTTGGGCTTTGGCGTTACCTCTAAAAAACGCTCTTTAATGGACTTGCGCACGCTGGTCGATTGGACGATTGTGCCGCATTTACTGGCGATTCCAGGTGTCGCCGACGTCAATGTGTTTGGCGGCGAAATACGACAGTTTCAGGTACAAATCAATCCCGATAAACTCAGGCGCTATAACTTGTCTATTACTGACGTGGTGAATGCCGCGCAAAAAGCCACTGGAGTGAGCGGTGCGGGATTTATTCAAAATAATAATCAGCGCATTATTGTGAATACTGAAGGTCAAGCCACAAATGTGAAAACGTTAGCCAAAGCAGTTATCACCTATAAAAATGGGCAAAGCGTCAGTTTGGGCGATATTGGCCAAGTGGTAGAAGGTGCAGCACCATCCATTAGCTCTGCCGCAATTAACCAAGAAACAGGTATCTATTTGTCAGTGCAAGGACAGTTAGGCGCTAATACTGATGCGGTAACCCAAGCGATTGAAGACGCTTTGCAGGAACTCAAACCCACTCTAGAAAACGAACAGGTTACGCTGCACGAAGGCTTGTTTCGCCCCGCCAATTTTATTGAAACTGCGATTAAAGGTGTGCGCAGCGATATTCTTATCGGCTCGATTTTAGTCATTGCGATTTTATTTTTGTTTTTATTCAACGCACGTACCGCATTTATCTCGGCTACCGCGATTCCGCTTTCCTTACTAACTGCAATTGTGCTTTTAAGTTATTTTAAAATTGGTTTAAATATCATGGTTTTAGGTGGATTGGCCATTGCTTTGGGTGAGGTGGTTGACGATGCGATTATTGATACCGAAAATATTTTTAGGCGCTTAAAAGAAAATCGCCTGCTGGAAAAGCCAGAGCCTGTTTATAAAGTCGTGTTTAATGCCTCAATGGAAGTACGTAGCTCTGTCGTTTACGCCACGGTGATTGTCGCGCTAGTATTCATGCCCCTACTGACCTTATCTGGTGTTGCTGGCAAGTTATTTGCACCGCTTGGCTTGGCTTATATCGCTGCCATCATGTCGTCCTTATTGGTTGCGCTGACACTAACGCCAGCCTTGTGTTACATGCTACTAGGCGAGGCTAAATTAAATTCACAAGATTCCCCTATCATCAAATGGATTAAGCGCCGCTATGTAAAATTGCTAAATCACATTGAACAGCATTACAAATTGGTGATGGCGACTAGCTTTTTGCTGATTGCGCTGGGTTTGGGCATTTTGCCGCTATTTAAAAGCCAGTTTATTCCACCGTTGCACGAAGGTCATTTTATTATGCACATGACCGCCGTACCAGGCACATCTGAAATGCAATCATTGCGGCTAGGCAAGCAAGTTGCTAATGTCATTAGCAACATTAAAGGGGTTAAATCGGTTACGCAATGGGTTGGGCGCGCACAAAATGGTGCTGATACCTTTGGCACACATTACAGCGAATTTGAAATAGAAATTGGTACGGTTTCTGGTGAAGAACAAGACCAGATTTTGTCTGATATTCGTGAAGAATTAGCGGGCGACAGCCAAGATGCCGATAAAGATGGTGTTGCAGAAATTGGGTTTATCGGCGTTAATTTTGCCATCAATACGTTTTTAACTGAGCGCATTGAAGAAACCATTTCTGGCTATGCCGCCTCTACCGTCATCAATCTATACGGCGACGATTTAGACGCGCTAGACCGCGATGCACAGCGCATTGCAGGCGTTATTACCAGTATCAAAGGGGCGCAAGATGTTCTGGTGCAATCGCCGCCAGGCACGCCTCAAGCAGTGATTCGTTTACGGCCAGACAAGTTAGTACAGTGGGGTATGCGAGCGGTTGATATACTTGATACGATTCGTGCCGCCAATGAAGGTCTTCCAGTTGCGCAAATTGTGATGGGCAACCATGTAGTGGGTTTAAGTGTGGTACTAGATAAAATAGCACGTGATGATGTGGCTGATCTTGGTAATATTCCCTTGTTAAATCCAGAAGGAAAGCCATTATTATTAAAAGATATCGCGTATATTACTCAAGAAAATGGTCGCGCTAAAATTCTGCATTCAGGCGCAAAACGTATCCAAACTGTGACCGCCAACGCGACTAATCGCGATTTGGCTAGCTTTAACGCAGAGTTGAGAAAACGCATCAAATCTGAAGTGCAATTAAGTGCGGATAACTATATTGAGTTTACGGGCGAGGCTGAGGCCAATGCGCAATCGCGCGAAGACTTAATTGTGCATTCATTGCTGGCAGGTGTCGCCATTTTCTTAATGTTATATATCGCGTTTGGGCGACTACGCAACTTGTTGCTCACCTTTGTAAACCTGCCTTTCGCACTCATTGGCGGCGTGCTGGCGGCGCTGTTTACGGGTGGATGGTTGTCGCTGGGGTCGATGGTTGGCTTTGTCACCCTATTTGGCATTACGCTGAGAAACTCGATAATGATGGTCTCGCACTTTCAGCATTTGGTCGATGAAGAACATTGCATATGGGATTTAGACACCTGCATCCGCGGCGCAACTGAGCGCTTGCCATCAGTGCTAATGACTGCGCTAGTCACCGCGCTAGGCTTACTGCCGCTTGCCATTGGCAGTGGTCAGCCTGGACGCGAAATTGAAGGCCCAATGGCCACGATTATTGTTGGCGGCTTAATCACCTCAACGATTTTAAATTTACTGATTTTACCAACGATAATGCTACATTTTGGACGGTTTGAGAAACAAGAAACAACTTAATGGCACTAATCGTATTTAATATACTTAAACCGCACATCTTCATTCGGCGTACCAGTTAATGCACCGCCTTCTGTTGCTGGCTGCCAGCCTATTACTTGCTCAATCTTGAGCGCTAATTCAAAGTCTTTATCAGTAATGCCTTTGGCATCGTGCGTACATAGTTTGACGATAACAAACGCATAAGACACCGTTAAATCGGGGTGATGCCAAGCTGCCTCGGCCAAATGTCCAACCGTATTCACCACCATTAACGTGGCTTTCCAACCGCTAGTTTTGTACTTACGACGAATCCAACCATCCTCAAAATACCAATGTGGTAGCTCTTTTTGTAGCTTGGCGATGGTTTCTTGCTCAGAATAAGTTTTGCTGGTTGTCATTTTGAACGGGTTTTTATGGCAATTTAATGAATGGAGGAAGCTACTTTAGTCAAGGTATGTGTATCCA
>JANXWL010000164.1 GCA_025351225.1 Methylotenera sp.
AATGTATTTGGGTGATGAGCAATCTGAATACGATGAAAATGGCCAGTATTTGGGCCATAGCGAAGTTGTAATATCAGACACAGTTGGTTTTATAAAGCATTTACCAACCATGCTAATTGAGGCCTTTGGTGCGACTTTAGAGGAGGCCAAACAAGCTGATTTATTGCTGCATATTGTCGACGTGGCCAGCACTAATCGCGATGCACAAATAGCGCAAGTGAACAAAGTATTAAACGAAATTGGTGCGTCGCAAGTGCCACAAATTGTGGTGCTAAACCAAATTGATCGGCTGGATGGCCTTACGGCTGACTCTAGTGCGGGATTGCAGCGCGATGAATATGGTAGAATTATTCAAGTGCGTGTGTCAGCTAAGACTGGCGCAGGCATTGAGTTTATTAAGCTTGCCTTAACAGAACGTCAGCAATTCTTAAAAAAATTAAGCACTGAAGAAAGCACGTATGCATAATTGGAGTTTTAAGCATGACTAAGTTTCTAAAATTTAAGTTTTTAGGCCTAGGCCAAAAAAATAATGAAGGTCCGCCCGATTTAGATGAAGTGCTGCGCGACTTAAGCCAAAAAATTAATAATTTATTTGGCAAAAAAAATAGCGGTAATGGCGGCGGGAATAATCGTGCGACCGATAGTAAAGGCTTTGAATTGCCAATAGTGCCTATTTTGGTGCTGATTGTTGCCATTTGGATGGCAACGGGCTTTTATATCGTCGACCAAGGCTCGCTTGGTGTGGTGCAACGTTTTGGTGCCTATACACAAACCACTGAGCCTGGCCCACGTTGGCATTGGCCGTTTCCGATTGAATCAGTCAATGTGGTTAATATGGAACAAGTACGTCGCCTAGAGGTTGGTTACCGCACCAATGGCGAGGGTACTGGCGGCAAAACCAAAGTGCCGCGCGAGGCTTTGATGTTAACCGAAGATGAAAATATCATCGATTTACAATTTGCTGTGCAATATAAACTTAAAAACGCGAAGGATTTTTTATTTAATAATCGCTCAACAGACGATGCAGTAATGTCAGCCGCCGAAACTGCGATTCGCGAAGTGGTGGGCAAAAGCAAGCTAGACGATTTATTGCAAAAAGGTTTAGCCGATACCTCTGAGCGCATGCAAGCAATTTTAGATAGTTACAAAGCAGGTGTAACGATTACTAGTGTGTCTTTGCAAAGTGCACAACCGCCAGAGCAAGTGCAGCAAGCGTTTGAGGATGTGAACCGCGCCAACCAAGACTATCAACGTCAAATTAACGAAGGCCAAGCTTATGCCAACGATGTGATTCCAAAAGCGCGCGGTAACGCTTCGCGTTTAAGCGCAGAGGCGGCTGGCTATAAGTTAAAAGTAGAGAACGAAGCGAAAGGTAATGCCAGTCGTTTTGAGCAAATTTTAACTCAATACAATAAAGCGCCAGAAGTTACACGCGAGCGACTCTATTTAGATGCGCAGGAGCAAATTTTAAGCAGCACCAGTAAAGTAATCGTTGACCAAAAAGGCGGCAGTTTGTTGTACTTGCCCTTAGATAAGTTAATGGCTACAACTAATGCTGCGGCCGCCAGCGCAGGTGCGCAAGCTCCCACAAATGTTAATAAAGATGCGGAAGTAGAGCCAGAGTCATCACGCGAAATGCTGCGTAATCGCGAAAGGGAAAATCGCTAAAGCGAGACTATCATCATGAAAAATATTGGATTAATTGTAGTTGGTTTGGTTGCGTTACTGGTGCTCTTGAGTATGTCAATGTTTACGGTTGACCAGACTGAGTCGGCATTGGTATTTAGGTTGGGCGAAATTGTCTCAGTTAAAAAAGAGTCAGGTTTATATTTTAAAACGCCGCTGATTGAAGACGTAAAATACTTTGATAAGCGCATTGTGACGCTTGATTGGGAAGCACCAGCCAAGTTTAATACCAGTGAAAATAAATACATGATGGTCGATTCGTTCGTGAAATGGCGCATTGTTGACCCTGCGAAATATTATGTATCGATTAAAGAGGGTGGCGAGGCGGCAGCAGAAGATAGACTTTCTAAGGTCGTGAACGCAGGGTTTAGAGCCGAGTTTGGCAAGCGCACTGTGCATGATGTGATTGCAGGCGAGCGTGATGCAATTATGAATAATTTGCGCATTAAAGCGGATAAAGAGGCGCGTCAAATTGGCATTGAAGTGGTCGATGTTCGCTTGAAACGTGTTGATTATTCAGAAGAAATTTCAAAGTCAGTTTACGATCGTATGATTTCTGAGCGTAAACGTATTGCTAACCAATTGCGCTCCGAAGGCTCTGCCGCGTCAGAAAAAATTCGTGCTGATGCCGATAAACAACGCGAAGTGATTATCGCTGAAGCATTCCGCGATGCACAAAAAATTAAAGGTGATGGTGATGCGAATGCAGCTGAAACTTACTCTGCAGCTTATGGCAAAAATCCTGAGTTTTATGCGTTTTACCGCAGCCAAGAAGCCTACAAAAATAGTTTTAAAAGCAAATCTGACGTGATGGTGTTAGACCCTAATTCTGATTTCTTTAAATACATGCGCGGTGCCAATGGTGGTAAAAACAGCGGTACTAATATTAAGACGATGAAGTAACTTTGCGTAAGGTTCGGCTTTGAGTTCCACCATTTTTCTTGCACTTGGCCTAATGCTGGTGTTTGAAGGCTTGCTGCCATTGATCGCGCCGCAAGCTTGGCGCGAAACCTTTAAGCGCATGATCGCACTCAAAGATGGCCAGCTACGCTTTATTGGTCTTATGTCTGTAGTTGGCGGCTTGCTATTAATGCTGCTCAGTCGATAATTTTTACATCTAAGTTTAACTCCCGCCTGTTAGCTGTTTTTACT
>JANXWL010000178.1 GCA_025351225.1 Methylotenera sp.
TCACGGCTTTTGGTCATGCGATTAAAAAGGGTAGATTTGCCGACGTTTGGACGGCCGACTAAGACGATGGTGGGTAACATATTTGGGGCTTAAGGTTCGGTGCTAGGTAGCGTGATGCCTGGTCCGCCAGCACCTTCTGAATTAGGGGTGAGCGGATCGTTACCAAACATAATGCTACGCTCGCTAGATGGCGCAGATTCTGATGCTGGCGCTGGCTTAGCCTCGGGTGATTTAGACTCTGTTTTGGTTTCAGCCTTGCCAGCTGGCGATTCATTAAGCTCGGCAATACTAATGGCATACAAGCCACCGTCTCGCGTTTCTGCAATTAATTGATTACTGCTAGCACCTGGAATAAGCGACATCACCGCATTACTATCCAGCTTAATGCGAGCAGCAAAATTGCCTTCGTCACGTGTTAAAAAGTGTAAATAGCCTTCTAAATCGCCTACAGCAACCACGCTGCCCATTGGTAGTGGTGTGGTTAGGCGACGATTGAGTAAACCTGCTTGACGCCAAAACGATTTTCCCTGCTCGTAATCGAGCGCGTAAACTGAGCCTAATGCGTGCGATACAAATATGCGCCCTGCTTCTGCATTTAAACCAGCAAAGCTAGAAATATCGCGACTCCACACTACTTTGCCGCTACGGCGATCAACTGCAGCAACGCGACCTTGATACGCCACCGCATAAACCAACGCTCCGTCAGTAAATGGTAAGCTGGTAATATCTGCAATACGCTCTATTTCGGTAACGCCTTTTGGCTGCGCCACGGTCGCTTCCCACAATAGTTTGCCGTTATCGGCGCGAATTGCCACCAATTTACCGCCAGCAAAGCCTGCGTATACTGCGCCGCCATCTACCACCAAGCCTACGCTGCTGCGCAAGGTCAGTGCTGGGGTAGAGCGCTCGTACACCCATTTACGACTACCGTCTGTAGCATCAATGCCAAAAATATGGTTGTCGCCAGTGCGCACAATCGCCATGCCGTCAGAATAGCGCGGTACGCTTAAAATTTCGCTGGAAACCTTACTTTTCCACAATAGCTTCCCAGCAGAATCAATGGCGTGCAAATTACCTGTTTTGGTACCCACAAATAACACGCCTGCACCTAGGCCTATGCCGCCGCTAATGGGTTCACCAATATTAATCCGCCAAACTTGGCGGCCGTTGCTGATGTCCAACTTGATAATTTCACCCGCGGCATTATTGGCGTAAACCGCGCTAGAATCTAGCGCTGGCGTGTAGTCATAACGCTCGGTTTTACCAATACTGCTTGACCAATCAATTTTAGCGCTGTAAGTCGGCTTAAAATCTTGTAGTTCTGCAGGCGGATTAGGTGGCTCGCGGCCAAACACTTTGTCTGCAAAATCTTGCCGTAAACTCGTCAGCGTTTCGCAGCCAGCCAGCGCAAGCAATAAAAAAATCAACGATAAACGTAAGTATTTGATCATAACTATTACAAGAAAGCGCGTTTATGCGCCTAATGATTCCAATTTTTGTTGTGTGTAAGCGTGTAATCGGCCTTGCACATCCAAATATTCTAATGCTGTTTGGTAAGCTTTTTTAGCTTCTGCTTGTTTGCCTTGCGCTAATAATACATCGCCTTGCATATTCGCTTTTAAGCCTGCGTAGCCTTTATCTTCAATAGCAGCTAATATCTTATTGGCTTCATCATAATTTTTTTCTTCAAACAAAATACCTGCCAATTGCAAGCCTGCAATGGCTTTTACTGAAGTTTCTTTAGCATTTTTAATCGCCCAATCAAGCTGCGATTTTGCGCTTTTACTATCATTTGCAGCAAAATTGGTTTTTGCAGCATAGACAGCAGCGCGACCTGCATAAGGCGTGCTGCTAAAATCTTCCATTAACTTAGCCGATTGCGCTTTAATATCGCCAGCTTTGCTTGGGTCGGTAGTCAGCATCGTTTGGTATAAGGCAGAAGCTTCGACCGATTTTTTATTTTGAAAATAATGATAACCTTGCCAAGCTGAATACGCCACTAAGGCTGCCAATACTAGGTTAATGGTCATATTGCCATTTTTTTTCCACCACGCTTTAAATTCGTCTATTTGCTCTTGCTCTTCTAAATCGTATGCCATGCTTAAATTTCCTAAATTATACTTTAGCCGTTTCCGGCGTTTTAAATCTTAGCCGTTTCCGGCATTTTTTAATATTCAAGCCGCTTTGCGACCTGGTATTGAACTTAATAACTGCTGCGTATAGGGCTGTTGGGGTGCGCTATACACCGCCTCAATACTGCCAGATTCCACTATTTTACCTGCATTCATTACTACAATTTCATCGGCGATATGCCGCACCACGCGCAAGTCGTGGCTGATAAAAATGTAACTTAAATTCATCTCTGCTTGCAACTGTTTAAGCAGTAATAAGATTTGTGCTTGCACCGACACATCTAGCGCAGAGACTGGCTCATCGCACACCACCACCTTGGGCTGCAACACCAACGCCCTTGCAATACCAATACGTTGTCGCTGCCCACCCGAAAACTGGTGCGGATATTTTTGTGCATCATCTGCTTGTAAACCTACTTTAACCAGCATTTGTAGCGTTTTATCTTTTTGCTCAGCCGCACTGCCCAAGCCGTGAATCAGCAAACCTTCGCCGACAATTTCACCCACTTTCATACGTGGGTTAAGCGATGCAAATGGGTCTTGAAACACCATTTGCAAATGTTGCCGCTTAACGCGTAATGCGTTTTTGTCTAGCTTGGCAAGATCAACGCCTTCAAATAATACTTCACCACTATCAAACGGGTGCAATTGTAACAGACAACGTGCCAAAGTGGATTTTCCACTGCCAGATTCACCTACGACCGCAAGCGTTGAACCCTCTTTTAGAGTGATGCTAACATCGTCTAAAGCCTTTATTTGATTAGACCCTAGGCCAAACCGACCTGCGGCTTGCGTGTAGGTTTTAACTAAATGATTGGCTGCTAGAATAATCTCGTTCGATTTTTCTTGGCTCATGACACAACTTTCTCATTTGGCTGATTTTCATTTAACGGATTTTCATTTAACGGGTTTTCATTCAACCAAGCATAGTCAATCGGTTTCAATTCTTTTTTACCCTCCACATCTGGCACACAGGCCAGTAAAGCTTTGGTATATGGATGTTTTGGATTATTCAACACATCTTGTCGAGAGCCAGTTTCAACAATCTCACCGCGAAACATCACAATCACGTCATCGGCAATATCGGCCACCACGCCAAAATCGTGCGTAATAAACAGCATAGCCATATTCATACGCGTTTTCAGTTCATCAAGCAACTTTAAAATCTGCGCTTGCACTGTCACATCTAGCGCGGTTGTTGGCTCATCAGCAATCAACAAAAGTGGCTCGCAAGCAATACTCATGGCAATCATCACGCGTTGGCGCTGGCCACCAGAAAGCTCATCAGGGTAACTATTGGCGCGCTCAGGCGGAATGCCCACTTGCGTGAGTAATGCCGCAATTTTATCTTTTAAGGCTATCCCTTTTAAGCCTAAATGCGCAGTTAAGCTTTCGCCAATTTGGTAGCCAACCGTCAAGACAGGGTTAAGCGAAGTCATCGGCTCTTGAAAAATCATGCCAATTTTTGCACCACGAATGCTCTGCAAGGCTTTACTGCTAAGCTTAGTGATCTCTTGACCTTGAAACTGAATACTGCCTTGCGCTTGCAGCTGGTTGGATAACAAGCCCATCACTGATAGTGCTGTTAGGCTCTTACCGCTGCCTGATTCGCCCACAATACAAGTGGTTTTACCGGCTGATAATTTAAATGAAACATCTTTTACCAAATAGCGTGATGGCGCATTGTTTGGTGTTACGGATAAATGGTCGATGTTTAAAATATCAGTCATGATTAATTATTGATAATTCCTGCAACTTGATTCAATTTGCAACGCACTTGCTCACCGCTCTGCAATAAAGGTTTTAGCGATATTTCACCCGCTACTGTCTCATCATCACCTAAAATCGCCGCATAACGTGCACCGCTTCTATCGGCTTTTTTCATTTGGCTTTTAAAACTTCCACCACCTGCATGCAACACCACGCTTAAACCAATACTACGCAATGATTCTGCGGTGGTAAATGCTTGTTTTTCTGCCAACTCACCCACGTTCACCAAGTAAATATCAGGTGAATTGCTTGCCGTTACACCATATTCTTGCATCAACAAAAACACGCGCTCTAGCCCAATACCAAAGCCACAAGCAGGCGTTGCATTGCCACCTAAACGCTCAACTAAGCTATCGTAACGTCCACCGCCAGCAATGGTGCCTTGCGCGCCTAGCTTGGTGGTTACCCACTCAAACACGGTGCGATTGTAGTAATCTAGCCCGCGCACTAAGCGGTAGTTAATGGTGTATGCAATACCTGCATCGCGCAATAATTGACACAGCTTTTCAAAATGCGTTCTCGAACTCTCACCTAAAGTATCAATAAGCTTAGGCGCAGCCTCGCACATGGCTTGCATGCGTGGATTTTTCGTATCAAGTATACGTAGCGGATTTGTATGCAAGCGGCGCTTGGCATCTTCATCCAGCAAATCCGCATGTTGCTCAAAATAACTAATCAATGTTTGCCGATAAGCCAAGCGCTCATCTGCATCGCCTATGCTGTTGATTTGCAAGGCCACATCCGCAATACCTAATTCGCGCCACAGCCTAGCCAGTAAAATGATTTGCTCGGCATCCACTTCTGCGTTTTCAAAGCCAAATGCTTCTACGCCGATTTGATGAAACTGGCGTTGACGGCCTTTTTGCACGTTCTCATGACGAAACATCGCGCCGCTATACCAAAGCCGTTGCGGGCCATTGTAAGTCAAATTACTCTCAATCACCGCCCGCACACAACCCGCCGTGCCTTCTGGACGTAGCGTGAGCTTGTCGCCATTGAGTTTATCCTCCCAAGCGTACATTTCTTTTTCGACAATATCGGTATGCTCACCTACGCTACGCACAAATAAATCGGTGCTTTCCACAATCGGCATACGGATATTATTGTAGCCATATTGGCTTAAAACGCGTCTAGCGGTGTCTTCTAGCTTAAACCACAGTGGCGTGGCCTCTGGCAAAATGTCGTAGAAGCCTTTGATAGATTGTATTTTTTGACTCATGAAATTATCGTCTAATGGACTGCAAGTATTCTATCAGCTCGTGCATATTGGTTCGTGGGTTAATTGAATTAGTTTTAGCGTTATCTATGGCCAGTTTCCTAGCATTGGCTATTGCAGTTGCTAACTTATCTTTCGTGCTGGCATACACCCCTCTTTCACTTTTAGCGTAGTCAGCCCACCTTTCCTTCAAGTCGCTGTGCGCATTATCACATGGGGATTTGTTGCCTGTGACTTGATATGCTTTTCCATAATAATCGAAGTGCAACAATAACCAAAATTCAAAACAAGGCGTAGTTGTAATTGCAAAAAAGGTATTTTTGGGTTTTAAAGTCGCTATAACTTGCAGCGTTGTATCAAAACAAGGATGTTGGTCACGATCAAACACACAATAAACCCTATCGTAAGGGTTGCGGTCTATAACCGAGTTTGCGTATTGTTCTTGTGCAAACTTTAATACTGAACTTGGCGCAGAGCCACAACGCCTACCTTCTACCGTTACTGCGTCTAAATTCAAATCTTTTTTTGCTAACTCTTCAAGGTAAAACGCACTGCTTTTGCTATCTTCACACACAATCAAAATACGCGGTTGCGGCTTTCTAGCAGGATTATTGCGTGTCGCTTTTTTTCGCTTTAAATCATTAGCAGTGCACTCACGCTTTTTGTGAAATAAATCATCACTCCCCATAAAAATCAAGTTCACTTAAAGAAGGAATTGCCCCATAACGCCCGCTTAAATAGCCTTTCTCAAGCGCCTCATTTTTGCGCGGACTGTAATCAGCAAGTGAGTATAGTTGTGTGCTTTGTGCTTTATCTTTTTCTACAAACCATACCTGATCTGTGCGAAGTATACGTTGACTCAGTAAAGTCGTATCGTGTGTAGTAAATACAAGTTGGGCTTTGCTTTTACTAGAGTGGAGCATTTTAACCAAGTGTTGCACTAACAAAGGGTGCAAGCTAGTATCTATTTCATCTACAAATACAATCTCGTCATTTTTAAGCATTTGTAACCAAGGAACTACAAATGAAAATAACGCCTTCGTACCATCTGACTCGTCACTTAAATCAAACGGTATTAATTCTTTAGTATCATTACTTTGATAAAGAAATTTGGTGTCAAATGAAACGTGACCTTCCATATCCTTTAACACTTTTTGTTTAAATTCATCTGGGAAATCTGCTGGAAGGTCGTTTAGAGTAAATGAAACTTTATCCACCCGAAAATCTTTAACGCCAATGCCTGCAGAATTCATAAACGCCAACACCTCTTTCTTTCCTTCTGTGTCTTGACACATACGAGACGTTCGTCCATCACCAAGATGATTCATAGAGAGAATATAGTTAAGCTTTTTCTGAAACCAAGTAAAAACTGGTAGTAATTGCTGACTATTTTTTTGCACTGCTACTGACAAGTAAAGATTGTTTGCAATCGTATACTTAGCCCGCTCTTGACGAGCTTTTCCTTCTGAAAAAGAAGGGCTAAACTGATACTCATACCGCTCTGTACTAGCATCATATTGCCGCTCGAACCAGTTCTGCGCTTTTCCGTTTGGATACGCGGTTAACCATTCACTCTTAATACGTTCTGCATTTAAAGAAAAGCCATATTGGTATCGCACATTTTCTGAAAGAAAATGAATTTCGAACTCTGTATCCTCGTTGCGACTTGCTGCATCTAATCGAAATGGGTTAATTTCAATGGGTTCGCCAACTTGGGCTTCACGAGCAGATTCACAAACCATTCCCTCCATAAAAGCCAGTGCGGCAATTAAGTTACTCTTGCCTGACGCGTTTGGTCCGTAAATAACCGCTGAGCGTACTAATTTGGGTAGGCTAGCAATACCAGAATCAAAAATATTGCTTTCTAACTCTTTATCTTTTGTGGCGTTACCCGCAACCATAGACAGCGTTTGCGTCTCTTTAATGGAGCGAAAGTTAGTGACTTTGAATTCAATTAGCATGATAAATAGATTTATAAAATCGAATTAAGTTTAATTTAGAAGCCTATAATTGCACTTTATGTGCAAAAAATCAACTTTAAATTGATTTAAGCGTGATTTTTCGTTCATTTAGTGGCACTTGTGCAACACGCAATTTACTACCCTCAACATAATTTTTCTGCACATAATCTTCCACAATCGCCTGAAACTCTTCAGCAATTTTGTCACCTTTTAATGTCACGGTTTTTTCGCCATCCACAAACACAGGTGCGACTGGTGTCTCACCCGTGCCAGGCAGGCTGATGCCAATATTAGCCAGTTTTGATTCGCCTGGGCCGTTTACAACGCAACCCATCACGGCTACGCTCATGTCCTCTACGCCAGGATAATTTTTGCGCCAAACTGGCATTTGCGTGCGCAAGTAACTTTGAATTTGCATAGCAAGCTCTTGAAAGTACGTGCTTGTTGTGCGTCCGCAACCTGGGCAGGCAGTGACCAGTGGTGTGAAGGAGCGAATACCCATAGTTTGCAAAATTTCTTGCGCCACAATCACTTCTTTGGTGCGTGATTCGTTAGGCTCTGGCGTTAAAGAAACGCGAATCGTATCGCCAATGCCTTCTTGTAATAATAAAGATAAGGCAGCGGTGCTAGCAACAATACCTTTGCTGCCCATGCCCGCTTCGGTTAAGCCCAAATGCAGTGCGTAATCGCAGCGCTTAGCTAGCTCGCGATACACTTTGACTAAATCTTGCACATTGCTGACTTTGCAAGATATGATGATTTGATTGGGCTGTAAGCCAATATCCACAGCCTGTTGCGCACTCTCTAATGCGGATTGAATTAAGGCTTCGCGCATCAATTCATCTGCAGATAATGGATTTTCAAGCTTGCCATTATCATCCATCATTTGTGCCATTTTGGCTTGGTCTAGACTGCCCCAATTTACGCCGATGCGTACACTTTTTTGGTATTTAATCGCCGCTTCAATCATGTAAGCAAATTGCTCATCACGCTTGCTGCCCTTACCCACATTACCAGGGTTAATGCGATATTTGGCGAGGGCTTTAGCACAATCGGGATAAGCCGCCAGCAATTTATGTCCGTTATAGTGAAAATCGCCGACTAGCGGTACGTTGCAGCCTAGTGCATCTAGCCCAGCGCGAATATTACCAACTTGTGCGGCAGCCTCGGGTGAGTTGACGGTAATACGCACCACCTCACTGCCCGCTTGCCATAGCTCATAGACTTGATTGATAGTCGACTGCGCATCAGCAGTATCGGTATTGGTCATACTTTGCACAACCACGCTAGCTTGCGCAGTGCTAGCTAAACCGCCACCCACAGGCACGTGGCCTATCATAACTTGCAGGGTGTTTCTACGCATAGACTTACTCAACTTTTATGTGGGCAACATTCACGCGGGTATGCGGCGCTAAATCCATGGGCTTGCCATTAACCGCAAGCGTTGTACCACTTGCATTGCCAACCACCACATTGAATGGTGGCTTAGCTTCGATCGTTTCACGGCTGCCAGCAAAAATAATTTTGCTATAAATTTCACGCCCGTTAACATCGGTGACATTCACCCATGTTTCTTGAGTTGCATTGATCTCTAAACGTTTTTTGCCGTTGCTTGGCAGTGCTGCTGGGGCATCTGTTGTTGTATCGGCTAATATATTGAGAGAGTTAGATGTTTGCAGTGAAGACGTAGCGGCAGAAGGCATATTAGATGGCGGCGCAATTGCTGGTGCTGTCGCTACTGGCGCAGCTGCCTGTGCGACTGTGGCTGAAGGCGCAGTTATAGTACTTGCATCACTGGCTGCAGGCAATGCAACAGGTACGCTGCTATCAGTGGTTGCGTCTTGGCGCTCTGCAGTGGGCAATGCAGGCTGAGGCAACTCAACAGGTACCACAGCACTATCAGGCAAAACCTCAACTTGACCCGTATTTTCACTACTAGCACTAGGCTTAGTTGGGCTAGGTTTTTCTACATAATGCTGATAAAACAACCATGCCGCTAGTGCCAACAACAGCGCCAAGGCAGCCCATATATAACGCCCAGTATTCGATTTTTCGTAGCCCGAAACCGTCATATTACTACTGGGCTTAACAACTAACTCATGCGGAGTACTGCTTGGCACAATAACACTATAGCCAGCTAAAATAGGTTCTACGTCAATTTTAAGCTGTTTGGCATAGTTACGAATAAAGCCGCGCACGATAGTAGGCTCTGGCAATGCAGCAAAATTATCAGCCTCAATCGCCTCAATTTGTTTTGGGCTCAGCCTAAGCCTGCTAGCAATCTCTTGTACTGATAAACCTTGTTTTTCTCTAGCAATACGTATAGCGCCACCACAGCGAGAATATGGACTAGCCTCAACTACAGCTGACTCTATATTGATAGCCGTATTGCTATCTAAAAGCTGTTCATTCAATGCAGTTTGTTCGGGTGCTTCTTTTAATTTACGTGCCATATTGTCACCTTAAAAATTACATTTCATCCAATGTACTATTTTTGACCGCTTAATAACATGCGCGTTTGCTCGGCATTAGGGTATTGCTGACGTAGCAGCAAAGCATAACTGGCCTCGGCATCTTTATCACCTAATACTCGTGCAATTTTAATGCCCAGCCATAGCGTTTCTGGGGTAGGCGATGCAATTAATGCATTTTGCAACGTTTTTTGCGCTAGCGGCGCATCCCCGCGCTTAAATTGAATCTCAGCTAAAGCCTGCGCGGCTGAGTAGGTAAGCGGTTCAATTTGAAGGGCTTTATTTAGATACACTTCTGCATTTTTGGTATCATTTTTACGCGCCGAACAAATACCTGCATTAGCATAAGCCAAATTTGGAGTGCTATACAGTGGATTTTTAACCGCCTCTAAAAACTGGCCAATAGATTCATCGTAGCGCTTGTGCGCGCACAAAAAACTGCCGTAATTATTGTGTGATTCTGAGCTGGCAGGCTGTACTTGAATGGCTTTTTTAAAGTTAGCATCGGCTTTTGCATCCTCGCCTAAAGCCGCAAACACCAATCCTAAACCGTTGTAAGCTTGGCCAAAATTGGCATCAATTTCTACCGCACGACTAAACTCATCAAGCGCAATTTCTAATTTATTTTGCTGGTAATATGCCGCGCCTAAATCGGTATGCGCACGCGCCCTAGCCGCAAGCTCTGTCTCGTGATAAACCCCGCCGGCATTATCGGTTGGCGTAGTTTCACATGCACTTAGCAACACACTTAATGCTAACGCACATAAAGCCATTAATGAAAATCGTGTTTTTACATTCATGCAACCGCCTCTATAGGAATAGTCTTTGTGCGCTTAGTTTTATCCAGCACTTTACCAGCTAATTGCCCACATGCGGCGTCTATATCGTCACCCCTGGTCTTTCTAACAGTCACTACATAACCCGCCTGCATTAAAATATCACGAAACACGCGAATATGGCTAGCTTTAGAAGTTTCGTAACCACTATTGGGGAACGGGTTAAACGGAATTAGATTCAACTTGCAGGGCACGTGTTTAATCACTTCTAGCAATTCGTGCGCGTGTTCAACCGTGTCGTTAACGCCATCCAACATTACATATTCAAACGTCACAAAATCGCGTGGGGCTTTTTCTAAATAACGGTTGCACGCCGCCATTAATTCTTTGATTGGGTATTTTTTATTGATTGGGACCAGCACATCACGCAGCGCATCGTTTGGCGCATGCAGAGAAACTGCCAATGCCACAGGGCAATCTTCTTTCAGCCTATCCATCGCTGGCACAACACCAGAAGTTGAAAGCGTCACGCGGCGGCGGCTTAAGCCATACGCGCTGTCATCCAACATAATTTGCATTGCCGTTACAACATTATCATAGTTTGTCAGCGGCTCGCCCATGCCCATCATCACAACATTTGAAATAATGCGGTCATTGACCGAGAGCAAATCGTATCCAGATTCGCTACGCAGTGATTTATTAGCAATCGCTAACTGGCCAATAATTTCAGAAACACTTAAATTGCGATTAAACCCTTGCGCGCCTGTGCTGCAAAACGTGCACGCCAACGCACAGCCCACTTGGCTGGAAATACACAATGTTCCGCGATCATCTTCAGGAATAAACACCGTTTCAATACTATTAGCCACGCCGTTTTTATCGTCAGTGACTTTATTATTAACGTCAATTAACCATTTACGCGTGCCATCGTTTGACACTTGCTCTAGCTGCACATTAGGCAAAGTAATTTCAGTATCAACCGCTAATTTCTCGCGCAAACTTTTGGCAATATCCGTCATCTGCGTAAAATCATACACACCAAAATGATGCATCCAACGCATCAATTGCTTGGCGCGAAAAGGCTTCTCGCCGATACTAGCAAAGTAATCGGCGAGTTGTAACTGATTATAATTAAATAGGTTAATCAATGATTAAACGATTATCCAAAAAAGTATTTAATCTCAATTGCAGCATTTTCTGCAGAATCTGAACCATGCACCGCATTCGCATCAATACTTTCAGCAAAATCGGCACGAATCGTACCTGCAGCCGCATCTTTAGGGTTTGTGGCACCCATTAAATCGCGATGTTTCAGTACTGCATTATCACCCTCAAGCGCTGTAATCATTACAGGGCCAGAAATCATGAATTTAACTAAATCGTTAAAAAATGGACGTGCTGCATGCACCGCGTAAAAACCTTCAGCCTCAGCTTTAGTCAAGTGCGTCAATTTTGCTGCAACAATTTTTAAACCTGCGTTTTCAAAGCGCGTATAAATTTGACCAATCACGTTTTTTGCCACTGCGTCTGGTTTGATAATGCTAAGGGTGCGTTCTACTGCCATTTGAAACTCCACATGATTTTAAAAGTACAATTATAAAAATAAAATAATTAAATGAACAACTTACAAGAAAATAGATTTTAACATTTTTGGAAGATTTGATAAACCACAAAATTACGGTTTTTCTAACGACTCTGTTTGGTTATAGATTACTTATTCGCATCAAAAATATGCACCGATAGCGAAATCTCGCGCAAAAAGCAGCCCAAGCCGATAATCAGGCTGGTCATGGCCATAATAAATAAAATGGATACAGCTCGCGACGGGTTAATATCGGCCACTGCACCCACAAATAGCGCGCCAATAACAATCGCCACAAACAAGGCCGATACCGTGCATAGCGTAATCGCCCAATGTACCCAGACTGCACGCACCGATAGTACTTCAAGCTCGCGCGCTTGTTTGGCTAAAAGCGGTTTCTGCGTTTCAGTGAGCGCCCTGTATCTGTCCACCAAGCGCCCTAATCTGCCTGTGAGTACGCTTAAAATCGCACCAACTCCCGTGAGCAAAAACACAGGCGCCACCGCTAGTTGAATAACGTGCGAGACGGTAGTTAAATTTTCTGCGACGATTTGCATGGTTTACTCTCGTTAATAATTGCAAGATTGTAGCGGCTTGGCTTGAAAATATAAAGCCTAACAATTTAAAAACAGAAAATCAAAAGCAGTACGAATTGTGGCAGAATTGCAGCATGAAAGTCGCACCCGCTAAAACTAATACAATGACCACTACCTGCCCTGCTTGTGGGTTGCTGTGTGACGATGTGGTGGTTGACAACAATCACCAGCAAATTAAAGTATTAGCGAATGGCTGTGCGAAAGGTATTACCTTTTTTGAGCAGCCTTTAAGCGATGCAACACCACAAATTAATGGTAAACCAGCAAGCTTGCAGCAAGTCATTACGCACACAGCAAAATTATTAAAAACCAGCCAGCAGCCACTATTTGCTGGCTTAAGCACCGATGTTGCAGGCTTTCGCTCACTCTATCATTTATCTCAAAAAACCAACTCCAGATTGCAGCATATAAATGCCCCAAGCATGGCGCGCAACATGAAGGTGCTGCAAAGCACCGGCTGGCAGACGACAACACTCACCGAAGTAAAAAATCGCGCCGATGTGATTATGTGTCTTGGCGATATTAGTAAGCACAACCCACGATTTTTTGAACGTTTTGTGAATATTGACGGCATGTTTGTGGAAGCCAAACATCGGAAAGTTATTGTCATTGGTGAAGCCAATAGCAAAAGCTTCATTAAAAGTAATGGACTATATGGCGCACAGACATTGACTTGCAGGGCAGATGATTTGCCCTCGATAACGATTGCCTTACGTGCTTTAGTTGCTGGCAAGCGTTTAAAGATGACTGAAATTGCGGGTGTAACACTAAGCGATTTGCAAGCAGTTGCCGATACGCTTAAAGCTGCTAAATATGCCGTGCTAGCTTGGGTGGCGAAGGATTTAGATTTTCCACATGCCGAATTAACTATTCAAAACATTACCGAAACTGTGGCAATACTAAACCAAAGTGCTTCTAATCATTTTGGTCGCGCCGCGGGTTTGCCACTGGGCGGTAGTGATGGCGATACCAGCGCGAATAACACCAATACGTGGTTAAGCGGCCTAGCTTTGAACGATAAGCCTATTGAGCATGATTGTATGCTTTGGGTGAATAGTTTGAGCCCAGAAGTACTGCTACCGCTAAAGGATAAGCCATTGATTGTTTTTGGTAATAGCAATTGCCAACTTGAAGGCGTGCCTGATGTGTTCATTCCAATCGCTACGCCAGGCTTAGACTGCGGCGGCACATTATTTCGTGTGGATTCATCGGTTGTTTTGCCGCTAAAAAAATGTCGTGAGAATAGCTTGCCAACTTTGAGTGAAGTGATTAGCGAAATCGAGAAATTGCTGTGATTACACTTCTTAAAAACGGTAAGCTATACGACCCAGCGCACAGCAAAGATGGCGTAGTGGAAGATATTTATATCCGCGATGGGCGCATTACCGCCAAACCAAACGCCAATGAAAAAATCACTCAAACCCATGATTTAACAGGAAAAATTGTAATGGCTGGTGCGATTGATATGCACAGTCATATTGGCGGCGGAAAAGTCAATATAGCGCGCATGATGTTGCCAGAGTTTCAAGAAACTCGTAGCTACAGCGAGCCTGAAGCGCATATTTGCACACCTAATTGTAGCCACTCTACAATCAACCATGCAACGCCAACCACTACCGAAACTGGCTTCCGCTATATTGAAATGGGTTACACCGCCGCGTTTGAACCTGCCATTTTGCCGATCAATGCGCGCCAAGCACATTTAGAGATGGCCGATACGCCGATGATTGATAAAGGCGGCTACGCCATGCTAGGCAATGACGACTATTTTTTACGCTTACTAAGTGGCAAAGCAGACCAAAAAGTCATCAATAACTACGTGGCATGGACGCTACATGCGACACAAGCCATCGGCATAAAAGTGGTGAACCCAGGTGGTATTAACGCATTTAAATTCAACCAGCGCCGACTCAATTTAGATGAAAACAACGTGCATTACAACATCACGCCACGTGATATTTTAAAAAGTCTAAGCCGCGCTGTGCATGATTTAGGCATCGCTAAACCGCTACATGTACATTGCAATAACCTAGGTGCGGCGGGTAATTTTCAAACGACACTTGATACCATGCAAGCCAGTGACGGCGTGCCGATGCACCTGACACACATTCAGTTTCATAGTTATGGCGCCGAAGGTGATAAAAAGTTCTCATCTGCCGCCGCGCAAATTGCCGAAGCGTTAAATAAGAATAAGCATATCACTGCAGACGTAGGACAAATTTTATTTGGTCAAACAGTGACTGCTTCTGGTGATAGCATGATGCAGCATTTAAACACTAAGCATGCCAGCCCAAAAAAATCTGTGATTATGGACATAGAATGTGATGCAGGCTGCGGCGTGGTGCCATTTAAATATCGTGACCAAAATTATGTAAATGCGCTGCAATGGGCAATTGGCCTAGAGCTATTTTTGAGCGTAGAAGACCCGTGGCGCATCTTTTTGACGACAGACCATCCCAACGGCGCACCGTTTACTAGCTACCCGCATTTAATTCGGCTGTTGATGGATAAAAGCTTTAGAAACGAAGCTTTTGCCAAACTGAACTTAGATGCGCAAGCCATGAGCAATTTGCCATCACTAACGCGCGAATATTCACTCTATGAAATCGCCATTATGACGCG
>JANXWL010000186.1 GCA_025351225.1 Methylotenera sp.
CAATTTGACATGCTGACCTTGTACAAATTGTTGCGCAGTTTGGCGCTTGCCACCTGGCATTTGTAGCTCGGTAATTTGTAATAGGCCTTCGCCGCACCCCAGCAATAATGCGCCTGCCGTATGATCGCCTAGGCCAACCACTTCACCTACTTTTGCTTTGCCTTTTATTGCACTTGCAAACCAAATGCGGCAAGTTTCACCGCGAAATTGCGCACTGGCAACAGGGAAGGGATTAAATGCACGTACTTGGCGCGAAATATCCACAGCGTTTTTTTGCCAATCGATAGCAGATTCGGCTTTCTCTAATTTATGCGCGTATGTCACCAAGCTTTCATCTTGTGGCTCGCTAGATAATACGCCAGTCTTAGCAAGTGCAGTCATCGCTTGCACCATTAAATCTGCACCAATTTTGCTTAATTTATCGTGCAAGGTTTGCGTGGTGTCAGTTTCAAGAATTGGCACCACGCCTTTACTCACCATAGCGCCAGCGTCTAAGGCTGGCACTACCTCCATAATGGTGACACCTGTTTCAGCATCACCCGCGAGTAGTGAGCGGTGAATGGGAGCCGCACCGCGCCAACGCGGTAACAGTGAGGCATGAATGTTATAGCAACCTTTTGTTGGCATATTCAGTACGCTGGTTGGAATAATCAAGCCATAAGCCGCAACAATCATCACGTCGGCATCTGCAGCGGCGATTTGCGCTTGTACTTCTACGGGTTTCAAACTTACTGGCTGAAAAACAGCTAAATTATGCTGCAACGCCAGTTGTTTAACTGGACTGGCTTTAAGTTGCATGCCACGCCCAGCAGGGCGATCAGGCTGTGTAAGTACCATGACAATCTCATGCCCTGCCACAATTAAAGCTGCCAATGCTGGTACAGCAAATTCAGGCGTACCTGCAAAAATAATTTTCATGATTTAACTTTTATAATTACCTATCGCGCTGCAATTTAACCATTTTGGTTTTAATACGGTTACGTTTGAGTGGCGATAAATATTCCACAAAAACTTTGCCCAGCAAGTGATCCATCTCATGCTGAATACACACCGCCAGCAAGCCTTCGGCGTTTAATTTGAATTTTTTGCCTTGCTTATCAAGCGCTTCCACTGTGATTTTTTCGGCGCGGCTTACCATTTCATACACGCCTGGCACCGACAAACAGCCCTCTTCAAAGTCTTGCAGTCCGCTTTTTACAACAATTTTAGGGTTAATGAGCACCAGCAAATCATTCTGTTCTTTGCTGGTATCAATGATGATTAATTGAATATGCTGGTCAACCTGAGTAGCTGCTAATCCTATGCCTGGCGCGGCATACATGGTTTCTGCCATGTCGGCGATTAAACGGCTAATCTCCGCATTCACCTCTTTTACAGGTTTTGCTACTGTGTGTAAACGCGGGTCTGGATAATTGAGTATTGTTAAAGTTGCCATAAAGTCACTGTTTTTAGCAAAAAAGCTTGATTGTTGAATGGATTACGTGATAAATTTAATGCAATTTCGCGGATGTATTCCACACTATTTGCCGCTATTTTTTGACCGAGGTCATGCAATGAAAAAACGTATTATAACGCTGCTGGTACTTAGTTGCTTAAGCTTAAACATCAATGCTGATGAAATTGCGCTACAAAAAAACCATCCTGACCGCTATGTAGTAGTGAAAGGCGATACACTATGGGGCATTTCTGGCAAGTTTTTAAAAGACCCGTGGCAGTGGCCAAAAGTGTGGAAAATGAACCGTGCGGAAATTAAAAATCCGCACCGCATTTACCCTGGCGATGTTGTTGTGCTTGATAATAGCAGTGGCAGCCCACAGTTGCGCTTGCTACATGAAACCGTGACGCTGCAACCTGGCGTGGTTGAAGAGCCGCTAGAAAAAGAAGCGATTCAAACTATTGCCCCCAGTGTAATTGGACCTTTTTTAAGCCAACCTTTATTGATTGAAAACGGTCAGCTAGATAGCGCGCCACGTATTATTGGTGGGCCTGATAACCGCGTTATTTTAAGTGCTGGCAGCCGCGTTTATGTCAATAACATTAAAGATGGTGAAGGCCTACATTGGAATATTTACCGCCCTGGTGAGCAATTAACCGACCCCGATACCAAAGAAGCATTGGGTGTTGAGGCTATTTATTTGGGTGATGTTAATATCTCCCGCTACGGTGCGCCTGCCACGGGCGATATTGTACGCGCTAAAGAAGAGATCTTTACCAAAGACCGTTTAGTGGTTTCGCAAGATGAATTTAAAAGTAGCTTTGTACCGCACGCGCCCGATACGCAAATAAGTGGCCGCATTATGCGCATTTATGGCGGCGTGGCTGAAGGTGGGCCCAATACAGTAGTTTCTATTAACCGCGGTAAAAAAGATGGCTTAGAAGAAGGTCATGTACTAGCGATTAACCGTTATGGCAGCATTATTAAAGACCCAGAATATAAATCAGGTAACGAAGATAAAAAATTAAAAGAACTTAATTTTGATGTAAAAACTGGTGCAGACGGCAAAAAAATTGTCAACCTTGCCAAAGAGCCGCCAGCAACTTTAGCACCTGGCGAAGTGAAACTGCCTGACGAACGTGTTGGTTTGCTAATGATTTTTAGAACATTTGATCGCATTTCATATGGCTTAATTATGAACACAAGCGATGCAGTTTATACGCTTGATTCTGTACAAACGCCATAAAAATGCCGTCTGTTGGCGCTAAACATGAAACTTTACTGACTGATTTAGAACAGTGGCTATCGCTTAATCTAACATCTGGTTTGGGTAACGCTGCCTTCTGCCAATTACTAGCAAAGTTTGGTTCTCCCGACGGTATTTTTAGTGCCAAGCTAAGTCAGTTGCGCGAGATTGTTGATGACGACATCGCACAAAAAATCAACAAAGGTATTGATGCTGATTTAATTGCGCCGACACTAAAATGGTTAGAAAAAGATAACGCGCACATTGTTACCTTCGCCGATAGCAACTACCCACAAAAACTATTAGAAATCAGTAATCCGCCCGCCGTACTATATGCCATCGGCAATTTACATTGGCTTAATCACCCTACCATCGCTATGGTGGGCAGTCGTAGCGCGACACCTCAAGGCGAAAAAAATGCCGAAGAATTCGCAAAAAGCTTATGCGAACAAGGCCTGTGCGTGGCGAGCGGTATGGCACTAGGAATTGATGGCGCGGCGCACCGCGGCGCCCTAAAGGCAAATGGCGCAACCATTGCAGTGTTGGGTACTGGCCTAGATATTGTTTACCCAGCACGCCACCGCGATTTAGCACATAAAATTGCAGAGCGCGGCTTGCTTATTTCAGAGTTCCCATTGGGTACACCATCAAAAGCCCAAAACTTTCCACGCCGCAATCGACTAATTAGCGGCTTAAGCCTAGGTTGCTTAGTAGTTGAGGCCAATATAGAAAGCGGCTCGCTGATTACTGCGCGGCTGGCAACAGAGCAAGGCCGTGAAGTATTCGCGATTCCAGGCTCGATTCATTCGCCTGTCACCAAAGGCTGTCATCAATTGATTAAGCAAGGCGCAAAACTGGTTGAAAGCGTGCAGGACATTTTAGAAGAAATTAATTGGGTAACTATCGTAAAGGGTCTAGCTGGCAAAAATAGCTCATCTGGCATTAGCCCAAATGGGCTAATGGCTGATTTTAACCCAAACTCACTGGAAGCCAATACAGTGCTTGATTTAATGAGTTTTGACGCCGTTAATTTTGAGCAAATTCGCACACTGTCTGGCTTGACGACTGAAGCACTTTCATCCATGCTTATGCTATTAGAGCTAGAAAATAAAATAACAAGCCTAGCAGGTAGCAATTATCAACGTTTAGTTTGATAAAGCTTGTAAATTTTTGTTGAGGAGAGAACATGTTTGAAGTGCTAGTATTCATGTTTGAAAATTACATCGCGCATCATACTTTGCCCGATAACGAAATCATGACGCAAGAACTATCTGCGGCAGGATTTGAGCAGCCCGATATTGTCGGCGCGGTCGATTGGTTTCGTGAAATGAAAACCATGCTAATTGAACCTACTGCCGAATATGCGCATCAGCATACGAGTATGCGCCAGCTAGCAGATTGCGAACTTAAAAAAATTAGCTTAGAAAGCTTAAGTTTTGTGCTGTTTTTGCAGCAAGCCAGTGTGATTAATGATGTTGAGCGTGATTTGATTTTAGACCGCGCCATGGCACTTAAACAAGAGCATATCAACATAGAAGAAATGCGCTGGATTACGATGATTGCTTTGTGGAATGTGGGCCGCGAAAAAGATTACCTATTTGTAGAAGATGCTTTGTTTAACCCGCGCGGGTTAACTCTTCATTAAATAGCGCTTCACTAATTTCAAGCTGCGTTGATTTTTTTCCAGTTTTTAAACCAATAGTTTCTAAACTAATGTTGTTAATAACATTAGAAATAATTCCTGCTTGATTTAGCGTATAAAAATGCAAGCTAGGCACACCCCAAGCTAACAAGCGCTCGCAAAGCTCGCTCACCACATCTGTACCCAAAGCCCGCAACGATGGCATATCATCAGCATAAGCTTCTAGGCGCAAACGCAACCAACGCGGAATTTCTGCACCACACACACCAGAAAAACGTGCCAACTGCGTAAAATTATAAATCGGCATCACCCCTGGCACAATTGGAACAGTAATACCTGCCTTTTGGCAACTTTCCACAAATCTAAAATACGCATCGGCGTTGTAAAAATACTGCGTAATGGCTGAATTGGCACCAGCCTCAATCTTACGCTTAAAGTTAGCCATGTCTTTTGCAGCAGATAAGGCTTCTGGGTGAAACTCAGGGTAAGCCGCCACCTCCAGATGAAACCATGCACCTGTTTCTTGGCGAATAAACGTCACTAACTCGTTTGCATGTTTAAAATCGCCAGCACTCACTTCGCCTGAAGGCACGTCGCCGCGCAAGGTTACCAAACGTCTAATGCCTTTGGCTTTATATGCAGTTAGTAGCTCGCGAATCTCTTCTTTACTCGATGAAATACAGGAAATATGCGGTGCGGCTTGGTGGCCTTCTGTTTGAATTTCAAACACGGTTTCTTTGGTACGATCGGTTGTAGAACCGCCTGCACCAAAGGTTACCGAGAAAAACTCAGGATTAAACTGCGTTAATTGCTTACGCGTTTCGCGTAAATTGGCAATACCATCCGCCGTTTTTGGCGGAAAAAACTCAAAGCTAACAGGAATATGATTGTTCATGTTTTTATCTTTTGTACTTAATTTTACTTTTTATCTTTATCAATAATTATCGCGGAAAGAAGCCACGAAATCACACTATAAGCAAACGCGCCAATAATGCCCGCCTTTAATGTCTGCACTTCAAAACCTTGCAAAAAGTGGCCCACCGCCCAAAACAAAATGCCATTAATTACAAAAATAAACAGGCCAAGCGTGATAATGGTGACTGGCAATGTAAATATCACCAAAATTGGCTTAATCAGCATATTTGCCAAACCAATCGCCACTGCCGCGATTAGTGCAATTACAAAGCTAGATACATGAATTCCTGGCACAAAATACGCCACGCCAAGCAAAGCAAGCGCGTTAATAATCCAACCTGCGAGTAATTTCATGTATCTTCCCCTTTTTGCGATGTTAATTAAAAAGCTAGCCTAGTAACGATAGGTATCTGGCTTGTAAGGGCCATCTTGCGAAACACCAATATAAGCGGCTTGTGTTTCAGATAAGCGCGTCAATTGTGCGTTTAATTTTTTCAATTGTAACACCGCTACTTTTTCATCCAAGTGTTTTGGCAATACATAAACGCCCACTGGGTAATCGGCTTGGCGAGTAAACAACTCAATTTGCGCAATGGTTTGATTAGCGAATGACGAGCTCATTACATATGAAGGATGGCCAGTACCGCAACCTAAATTCACTAAACGACCTTTTGCCAACAGAATAATTTTTTTACCATTAGGGAAAATCACATGGTCAACTTGTGGCTTAATCTCGTCCCATTTATATTTTTCAAGGCTTGCAACATCAATCTCGTTATCAAAATGGCCGATGTTACACACAATCGCTTGGTCTTTCATTTTGGCCATATGGTCGTGCGTAATCACGTGATAGTTACCTGTCGCCGTTACAAAAATATCAGCATGTTCAGCCGCATAATCCATCGTTACCACGCGGTAGCCTTCCATCGCCGCTTGTAGCGCGCAGATTGGGTCAATTTCCGTTACCCAAACTTGGGCAGATAACGCACGTAAAGCCTGCGCAGAGCCTTTGCCAACATCGCCATAACCCGCTACCACAGCCACTTTACCTGCAATCATCACGTCTGTTGCGCGTTTAATCGCATCAACTAAACTTTCGCGGCAGCCGTATAAATTATCAAATTTTGATTTTGTCACAGAGTCGTTTACATTGATAGCTGGGAAGGCCAATTTGCCCTCTTTATGCATTTGATACAAGCGATGTACGCCTGTGGTGGTTTCTTCGGTCACGCCGATGATTTTAGCTAAACGCACAGAATACCAAGTTGGATCAACTTTTAGTTTCGCTTTAATCGCATCAAATAAACAAATTTCTTCTTCTGAGGTTGGTTTTGAGATAACGCTTAAATCTTTTTCAGCACGTGTACCAAGATGCAATAACAATGTTGCATCGCCACCATCATCCAAAATCATATTAGTGTAGCCGCCGTCCGTCCACTCAAAAATACGGTGCGTATAATCCCAATATTCGGTTAGCGTTTCACCTTTAATGGCAAACACTGGCGTGCCGCCTGCAGCAATCGCCGCCGCCGCGTGATCTTGTGTGGAGTAAATATTACATGATGCCCAACGCACTTCTGCGCCTAAATCTTTAAGTGTTTCAATCAACACGGCAGTTTGAATCGTCATGTGCAGGCTACCTGTAATGCGTGCGCCTTTTAATGGTTGCGTAATCGCAAACTCTTCACGAATCATCATTAAGCCTGGCATTTCGGTTTCGGCAATGGCAATTTCTTTACGGCCAAAATCAGCCAAGCCAATATCGGCAACAATATAGTCTTTGGTTTTCACTTTATTTGTATCGGTCACAGTATTCATTTTGTCTTCCTAAAATAATGAAAAGTTGTAACCAGCAGGGAATGGAAATTTAAACAAAAACGAAAGATTAATTGAATCTTGGCGTTTTATTCACCCAGTTCCCGTGTCTGGCACGGTTAAATAATAGGTGAACGCCGTTTGAGGGATTTGTCATCCCCCTAACCGAGCCTAGAGCTTATAAGAAGCTTCGCAACGTTCCTCGGTTAATTTACTACTTGCAGTTCAGATTAACTAAGCTGCGAAAAGTTGCATTATAATCAAATCATGGCTTTTGTCAAAATCTTAATTTAACAACAGCCTTAAACAAGGCCATGATTTTATTACAAAAAATACAGCTTGCCTTATAAACCCGCCGCTGCTTTCAACGCAGCCGCTCTATCAATCGCTTCCCAAGTAAACTCAGGCTCATCGCGACCAAAATGGCCATAAGCAGCCGTTTTTGTGTAAATGGGGCGCAATAAATCGAGCATTTTTACGATACCTTTTGGGCGTAAGTCAAAATGCTCTAGTACCAATTTTGTTAAAGTCTCGTTGCTGACTTTGCCAGTGCCGTAGGTTTCTACCATCACCGAAGTTGGGCGCGCCACACCAATGGCATAGCTAATTTGCACCATGCATTTATCGGCTAAGCCTGCCGCTACAATATTTTTAGCCACATAACGCGCCGCATAAGCCGCGCTGCGATCCACTTTTGAAGGGTCTTTACCTGAAAACGCACCGCCGCCATGTGGCGCAGCGCCGCCGTAGGTATCAACAATAATTTTACGGCCAGTTAGGCCGCAATCGCCTTGCGGACCGCCTACAACAAAGCGTCCAGTCGGATTGACTAAATATTTAATCTCACCTTTAATTAGCTCTTTTGGCAACATCGGCTTGATAATTTCTTCAATCACTGCTTCACGAATGTCTTTTAAATCCATCTCTGGCGCATGTTGAGTTGAAACCACTACGGTATCGATTGAGTCTGGTTTTCCATCGACATATTTAATCGTCACCTGAGATTTTGCATCGGGGCGCAGCCAAGATAAAACGCCATTTTTTCTTAACTGAGCCTGCCGCTCCATTAGGCGGTGGCTTAGCCAAATCGGCAAAGGCATCAATTGCGGCGTTTCATTCACAGCATAGCCAAACATTAAGCCTTGATCGCCCGCGCCTTGGTCTAGCGGGTCATCGTGCGCGCCATCTACGCCTTGGGCGATGTCGGGCGATTGTTTGTCGTAAGCCACCAGCACCGCGCAACCGCGGTAATCAATACCATAATCAGTATTGTCGTAGCCAATACGCTTAATCGCCTCACGTGCGACTTTAATATAATCGACATTGGCAGTTGTAGTAATTTCGCCAGCTAATACCACCAAGCCTGTATTGGCAAGGGTTTCAGCGGCAACGCGGGCAGTTGGGTCTTGTGCCAAAATAGCATCTAAAATGCTGTCGGATACTTGGTCTGCAAGTTTGTCTGGATGACCTTCAGAAACGGATTCTGAAGTAAAGAGATAGTTGTTGCTAGATTGATTCATTAAGTGCGCCTTGGAAATAATAATTTAAAAAATTGAAATGACACGGGTACTAAAGGCTGAAGCAAACGTGTTAACTCAAATGTAAAACAAGCAGTATTGTAAACAATAAGTATGACTTGTGCATGATTAAACGCATGACTTCATATTAAGTTTCAAATAAAGCGTGTGCGTCTTATAATACTAAAATGAAATTAACGTTCACCAAAATGCAAGGCGCGGGCAACGATTTTGTCGTCGTTGATGGTTTCTCTGCGCCTATTTCATTAAACGCTAGCCAAATCAAAAAAATTGCCAATCGCAATTTTGGCGTGGGTTGCGACCAACTTTTATTGGTAGAAAAAACCACGCTACCTAATGTTGATTTTAAATATCGTATATTCAATGCCGATGGCGGCGAGGTAGAGCAATGCGGCAACGGCGCGCGCTGTTTTGTACGTTTTGTGGTGGATAAAGCATTAACGTACAAAAAAGAAATCATCGTAGAAACCGCCAGTGGCTTAATTACGCTGACTTTGCAGCACGACGGCCAAGTAACGGTCAATATGGGGGCACCAAATTTTGAGCCTGCAAAAATCCCCTTTATTGCAGATGCCCGCCAAAGCCAATATCTGCTTAAACTACGCCAAGAGCAACTGAGTATTTGTGCGGTATCCATGGGCAATCCGCACGCGGTCACTTTGGTGGATGACGTGGATACGGCCGATGTGGCCACACTTGGCCCGCAAATTGAATCACACGCCAATTTTCCTCAACGTGTAAATGCGGGTTTTATGCAAATTGTCGATGCACACACTATAAGGTTGCGTGTGTATGAGCGCGGTAGCGGTGAAACGCTAGCCTGCGGTACAGGTGCCTGCGCGGCGGCAGTTAGCGGTATTATGCTCGGTTTATTACAATCGCCAGTGTTGGTGCATGCGCGTGGTGGCGACCTTACTGTCGCTTGGAATGGCGAAGGCATGCCTGTGATGATGACGGGCAGCGCAGAAATTGTATTTGAAGGCAGTATAACTATTTAAGTTAAGCCAATTTTAGGAAACCAAGATGCAACAAGATGACGTTAAAGCGTATTTAAAAGCTCACCCTGAATTTTTTGAAGCCAACGCCGCATTTTTGGCGGATATTCATCTGCCCAGCCCACATGGCGGTGGCACCATTTCGTTGGCCGAGCGGCAACAACTGGCACAGCGCGATAAAATTAATGTGCTGGAAGAACGCTTTGCCGAACTGGTATTGAATGCGCAAGAAAACGAAGCAACATCAAACAAAATCTATGCATTTAATGTGGAGCTTCACAAGGGCAAAAACTTTGATGAGATAGAACAACTCATCAGCGCGCTGTTACCCGAGCATTTTAATTTAACCGATACTTGCCTGCGGCTATGGGCAACGCCGCGCTATTCAGCGACGAGTGCAAATTTAGTATTTAGTATGGTGAGCGACGACACCAAAGCTTGGATTGAGCAGTTGAAGCAGCCGTATTGCGGCAAGCCGCCAGCTATTGTGGCAGATGATTGGTTTATTGACCCCGCCGAATCGGTTGCCATTGTGCCTTTGCAATTGGCGCATACAATCGGCTTTTTGGCGTTGGCCAGCCATGATGAAAACCGCTTTTTTGGCGAGATGGGTACTGATTTTTTAAGCAAAATTGGTGAAATTTTAAGTGCCGCACTTTCACGTTATCTTGCTTAACTCGTTATCTTGAATAACTTTAATTAATTTTTTAATAATGTGGATTTGCTAACCGAAAACTTACTTCCAAAGCACTTTCTTTCCGAGTACTTGGAGTTTTTAAATTTTGAGCGTGGTTTAAGCCCGCTCACGCGTGAAAATTATGCTCGAGATATTACGCAACTCATCAAACTGGCAGACTCTACTACACTAAATGCTTTACAAAATATTCATATTCGCCGTTTTATCGCGTCCTTACACAGCAAAGGTTTGGGTGGCAAAAGCATCGCGCGTATGCTTTCAAGTTGGCGCGGATTCTTTGAGTTCTTAGTCAGCCGCAAAGACTTTACCAGCAACCCTGTTATTGGTTTGCGCGCGCCAAAATCGCCCAAAACCTTGCCGCAAGCACTTTCAATCGAGCAGGCGGTAAAACTAGTAGATATTAGCGATGATGCGGTTTTAAGCGTGCGCGACCATGCTATTTTAGAGTTGTTTTACTCAAGTGGATTGCGGCTTTCTGAAGTAGTAAATTTGAATATTGACGCACTCGATTTTACCGAAGGCACGGTCATTGTGACGGGTAAAGGCAACAAAACACGCATAGTGCCGATGGG
>JANXWL010000189.1 GCA_025351225.1 Methylotenera sp.
GTTGTTTTACAATTGCCAATATCACATTGTGATGCACGGCAAAATTAATATTAGCGATTAAGCAGAAAAATCGTTCGTGGTGAGCTTGTCGAACCACAACACGCTACAGTTACTCACCCTTCGACAAGCTCAGGGCGAAGAGTGGAGTCTAGCTTCCTAGCATTTCCTTGGCATGGCTACGTGTGGTTTCGGTAATTTGAATGCCACCCAACATGCGCGCGATTTCTTCTACACGTTCGGTTTTGCTTAAGGCTTGAATATGGCTTAGCGTAGCGCCGTTAGCTTGCGTTTTACTCACTTGCAAATGCTGTGCCGCCTGCGCGGCCACTTGCGGTAGATGCGTAATCACCAACACTTGGCGCTCTGTACCAAGTTGTTTTAGCAGCTGCCCGACAACCTCGGCAACGCCGCCGCCAATTCCCACATCTACTTCATCAAAAATCATGCATGGCACACTACCTTGCGCGGCGGTTGTTACATGAAGGGCAAGACTAATACGTGATAACTCGCCGCCAGAAGCAACTTTGTTCAATGGTCGTGGCTCAACGCCTGCATGACCTGCGACTAAAAATTCAACTGTCTCCAAGCCGTTTGTAGAGGGTTCGCAAGCTTGCAAAACAACACTAAACTGACCACCAGACAAAGATAAACGCTGCATTTCAGTGTTGATTTTTTGACTTAAGATTATGGCGGACTCTTGCCGTTTTGCACTCAGTTGCTTGGCTAATGCTTGATAAGCACCTAAGGCTTCCGCCTCTTGTTTGGCTAGCGCACCATCGTTAGCAAAGCCTTCCAACTCGGCCATGCGCGCTAAATCGGTGTTTAACAACTCCGTCAAATCTTCGGGTTTAATACGATATTTTCGCGCGGTATTATGCACCACTTGAATGCGCCCTTCCACCTCTGCGAGCCGCTCTGGATCAAGCTCTGCCGTTTGTAAATAGCGATTCAACCCTCGTGAAGCTTCCTCAAGTTGAATTAGCGCAGAATCTACACCATCGGCCGCTTCTTTGAGCTGCGCATCGAACTCAACCAAGCCAATCAGCTTGTTTTGCACTTGTGCCAGCATTGCATTTACATTCGGCTCGTTTTCACTTAACAGTCCAATACATGCTTCTAAGCCAGAAAGTAATGATGCCCCGTTGGCCAAGCGGTGATGCTCGGCTTGCAACTCTTGCCACTCATCTACCGCAAAATTAAGTTGCTTTAACTCGCGCGTTTTATCACGTAATTCGGCTAATTCATCGGCATAAGCGGCCGAGTTTTTTTCAACCTCTATACGCTGCACATGCAGTTTATGCCATATTTTATATTGGCTTGCGACTTGATTAGCTAGATCGCTTGCACTGGCAAACTCATCTAAAAGTTCACGCTGCGTGGCAGGTTTTAACAATGAGTGATGGGCATTTTGACTATAAATATCAATTAAACATTCGCCTAAATCTTTTAGTTGTGCGATGGTTGCAGTGGTGCCATTAATAAAGCCGCGACTGCGGCCATCAGCATAAATCACGCGGCGCAATATCAGCTCATTCTGATTTTCTTGGTCGACTTCTAGTTCATTTTCAAGCAGCCAGTTCTTAGCTAGTAGATTGTTTTTAATAAAAAAACTAGCCGAAATATCAGCTTTATCACTGCCTTTGCGCGTCACTTCGCCATCGTTACGCGCGCCTAGAGCCAAAGACAGTGCATCAATTAAAATGGATTTACCCGCGCCAGTTTCACCCGTAAGCGTGGTAAAACCGCTGGCAAACTCTAAATCGAGAGATTCAACAATAATAAAATCGCGGATGGATAGGGCTTGTAGCATGAACTATTTCTTAATCTTTAGGTGACAAAATAACGCCAATGCGCCAAACAAGATTGCCACATATAGCCAATAAATACTCACGTCTTCATACACAACCGTTTCTATCGCATCAAAATAGCGTCCATTTTCATCAAATAATGCACGCCATTTCCAATAGGTTTCATAAAATATATAACTTGAAAGTGCCGATAACAACAAGTTGAGTAGCGCCAATATTTTCCAAAAGTAGCGCAAATTTAACCCCAGTTAAGCTTGTTACGCAGCATCTCGTAATAGCAATAATCGGCAGGGTGTAGCAAGCTTACTTCTTGTGCAGCACGTTGTATCACAATTTTGTCATTTTGCTCTATGTTCAACTGAAACTGGCCATCATAGCTCACATAAGCCTCATCAATTTGCACTAAATTTACCTCAATTACGCTATTGGCATTAAGCATGATTGGTCGATTACTTAAGGTGTGCGGGCTAATTGGCACCAAGGCAATCGCATCTAAATTGGGGTGCAAAATGGGCCCGCCGGCGCTTAAGGCATAAGCAGTAGTGCCAGTGGGCGTGCTTAAAATAAGGCCGTCACCACGTTGTTTGTGCACAAATTTACCGTCTACTTCTACTTCAAGCTCAATCAAACGCAAATTACTTTTAATGACCACATCATTTAGCGCAACGCCACTGTGTATTTGAGTATTGTTGCGATAAACAGCCGCTTGCAGCAACATGCGCGACTCGGTTTGGTGATGGCCAGCTAAAATTTTGTCAATTTCACCTAACATGTCTTCGGCACGTAAATCGGTTAAAAAACCAAAACGGCCGCGATTAATGCCCACCAGCGGAATATTATTATCAATTAAGCTGCGCGCCACGCTTAGCATGGTGCCATCGCCGCCCATCACAATCGCTAAATCAACTCTATCGCCAATATGCTCTAGCTTGGCGGTATTAAAGCCCGTCAGTTCTGCACCACGCGCGGTGTTTTCTTCTAGCCAAACATCAATGCCTTTTGCCAGCAAATGTCGTGCTAAATCGGCCAAATCATTTTGCATTTGCTGCAATGCAGATTTATTCAAATACTTGCCGATAATAGCAATGGAGACGAATGCTGATTTAAAAGCGGTCATAGCCGAATTAAATCACAGTTTGGGCTTGGCTTAAAGCAAAAACGCTATTCGAGCGCAACTAAATAAGGCAAAATGCTGATTGCTTATGTGCTTTATCAAATACAACTTTTTTGGGATAAAGTACAAGGCGGACGGCGCGGAAAAACCAGAATGTACACAAAGTACATGAGGATTTTGAGCACCGCCTAACGAAGTAATTTGCCCTAAAAATTGTATTTTATGGATAAACGCGCACAAATTCTGCTTAAAACACTGGTTGAACATTACATTAGTGATGGTCAACCGATTGGCTCGCGCACGCTGTTGCAGCATAGCGGTTTAGACGTGAGCCCAGCGACTATTCGCAATGTGATGTCGGATTTGGAACAGCTAGGTTTTATCGCCAGCCCACACACTTCGGCTGGGCGCATTCCTACGCAAAAGGGTTATCGTTTGTTTGTCGATTCCTTATTGACCGTGCAGCCGCTTGATAATAAAGCGGTAACCCAAATGAAAAGCGGCTTAAGCTCGCCCAACCAAAGTGAACTGATTAACAGCGCGGCCGACATGCTATCGCAACTCACGCAATTTGCGGGCTTGGTGATGATACCCAAGCGCAAGGCCTTAAGTTTCAAGCATTTAGAGTTCTTACCACTGACTGAAAAACGCATTCTGGTGATAATTGTTACCAGTGATAGCAACGTGCAAAACCGCATTATTTTAAGTGAAAAGCCGTATTCGGCCAGCGAACTCACGCAGGCCAGCAATTATTTTAACGCCAATTTTGTAGGCCACACTTTTGATGAAGTACAAGTAAAACTTCACCAAGAACTGCAACAAATGCAAACTGACATGAATAAACTGATGACAGCAGCCCTGCAAGCCAGCACCAGTGCAGATGCTACTGATGGCGTAGTGATTGCAGGCGAGCGTAATTTACTGCAAGTAGACGAGTTATCTACCAACGTCAACAGCTTACGTAAACTATTCGAGATATTTGAGCGCCGCACCTCGTTAATGGCGCTACTCGATAACAGCCAACGCGCCGAAGGCATACAGATATTCATCGGTGGCGAGAGTGGTTACTTACCTTTAGACGAATGCAGCATGGTCACAGCGCCGTATGAAGCCGATGGCCAAGTCGTCGGGACGCTGGGTGTCATCGGCCCGACTAGAATGGCGTATGAACGCGTGATTCCGATTGTGGATGTGACGGCGAAGTTGCTATCGAATGCTTTATCATCAAACTAACTGCTTTTAAACACCTACTAACAACTATCAACTAACGACTAAAACTATGGCTTACTATAACCCTGAACCCGATTACAAACACGGCGACCAATTAAAGGTCGGCATTTTATTAGCAAACTTAGGCACGCCAGACGCGCCAACTGCAAAAGCTTTGCGGCCTTATTTACAGCAATTTTTAATGGATAGGCGCGTGGTAGAAATTCCGCGTTTTATTTGGTGCTGGATTTTGCATTGCATTATTTTGGTGATTCGTCCCAAAAAATCCGCAGCAAAATACGCACAAGTTTGGACTAATGAGGGTTCGCCGCTGTTGGTTCACGCGCAAAAACAAACGCAATTATTACGCGGTTTTTTAGCGCAAAAAATCAAATCGCCATTTGTGGTTGAGCTGGGCATGAGCTATGGCAACCCGAGCATGAAGTCTGCCATTAAGAAATTAAAGGCTCAACATTGCGACCGTATTATGGTGTTTCCGCTCTATCCACAATATGCTGCCAGCAGCACTGGTTCTGCTTTAGATGCGGTTTGGCGCGTGCTGCTTAAAATGCGCAATATGCCAGGCATCCGCACCATTCGTAGCTATCACGACCATCCTGCTTATATTACTGCACTAGCGCAAAGTGTGCGTGAGCATTGGCGCGTAAACGGCAAGCCAAATTTTGCAAAAGGCGAGAAATTGGTGATGAGTTTTCATGGTGTGCCAAAAGTACATTTAACCAAAGGCGACCCCTATCATTGCACTTGTCACAAAACAGGCCGTTTA
>JANXWL010000071.1 GCA_025351225.1 Methylotenera sp.
CATAACATTTCTGCGGCGATTTGTGCGGCGGCCAATGCGGTAATTTCGCTCTGGTCATAGGCTGGCGCAACTTCTACCACGTCCATGCCGATGATATTAAGTCCGACAAACTTACGTAAAATGGCCAATGCCTGTGCGGAGCTTAAACCGCCAGCAACGGGCGTACCAGTGCCTGGCGCAAAAGCAGGGTCTAGGCAATCAATATCAAATGTCAGGTAAACATTACGTTTGCCAACAACTTCATGCACTTTTTGCACGACGGCAGCTACGCCATGCTCGTGCACCCAATCTGCACCTAAAACATTCACACCCATAAAATCTTCGTTCCACGTTCTGATGCCTATTTGCACAGAAGTGGCCGGGTCTATCAAACCATCTTTAATTGCTTTGTAAAACATGCTGCCATGATTGAGTGAGTTTGGCTCATCATCCGCCCAAGTGTCGCAGTGTGCATCAAAGTGAATGATGGATAATGGCGCGCCAAATTTCTCTGCATGCGCCTTTAAAAGCGGGTAGGTAATGTAGTGATCACCGCCCAAAGTCAGCATTTTGGCGTTTGATGCAAGTATGGTTTTTGCGTGTTCGTAGATAGATGAAAATATGGTGTGCGGATTGTGTGAATCTAGCCAGCAATCGCCATAATCAATCATAGCTAAGCGATCACAAGGGCCAAATCCCCAAGGGTGAATAAGTTCATTCATTTGTACTGACGCAGCACGCACCGCCGCTGGCCCCATGCGCGCACCACTACGGAAGGTGGTGGCAATATCGAGCGGCACACCCGACACCACAACATCGACGCCTTCTAAGTTTTTGGTGTATTGCCTACGCATGAATGATAAAACACCCGCGTAGGTGTTTTCGCGCTCATAGCCTTTTAGGTTTTTACGGGTAATGGCGTTATCGCCAAATGCATCAGAGTTAGCCAAGACTTGAGAATTTTCCAAAACATGCTCCTTAAATAAGGTGTTTATAGTGGCAGTTTTACATTAGATAAGCAATTAGTTATACTGGCTTAGATATTAATTTTTTTAATACCATGAGTAAATCATTACCACCATTTAAATATCTGATTTCTTTTGATGCTGCTGCTAGGTTAGGCAGCTTTTCTAAGGCTTCTGAAGAGTTATCGCTCACGCAATCTGCCATAAGTCAGCAATTGCTAAAGTTGGAAGAGCTATTAGGCCAAAGCTTATTTTTTAGAAATGGCAAAGGCGTCACGCTTACTGCTGCAGGTGAGTTATTGTATGAAACTGTACGCGAGACTTTGTCCAGATTGTCGACAGGTATTGGTCGCATAGAACCTTACAAAAGTAGCGACTCTGTACTCATTGCTTGCCCACCTGATTTTGCACAAGGTTGGTTAATGCCGCGCTTAGGCAAACTCAAACTCATTTATCCAGCCATTGAAGTTTGGATTATGACCGAGAAAGATGTGCGCGAGATTGACCGTATTGATGTTGATTTAGTTATTTCTAGAAGACCGATTCATACCGATGATGTGGAATGCATGACTTTATTAGAAGATGCTTCGATTGCCATTTGTGGTGTGCAGACTGCACAGCGTATTAGCCGGCTGCCTTACCCTAAGCTATTAGAAAAAGCACCTATATTGTTGCTTGAAAGTGAGCCTACTTGGGGTGGGCGATTATCTGGTGACGAACTTAAAAGCTTACAGCTAACACGAGGAGCGACGCTAGAAGATAGTCGGATTTTGCTAGAGGCCGTCATCCATGAATTAGGCATTGGTTTTGTATCAAGTGCGCTTGCAAATCAAGCGGTTAAAGATGGTAAAGTGAAAGTGTTGATGCAAATACCGACAAAATCGTTACCAAGGTTATGGCTCATGCGCTCACGTCTTGCACCGCGCACCCCAGTAGCTAATGAGGTTTTTAATTGGCTGTTAAATAAGGCTGATCGTGTTAATTAAGATGCTACCTAGAAAACTATTTTGCTTGCCAAATGACGTAGACTTTTTTAACGGGTTCTAAGGTTTCCCAAGTACCTTTAAAGCCAGCGGGTAGGGCGAATGTACTGCCAGCGCCAAATTCTTTGGCATTACCATTTAAATCGGTTAAGCGCACACGACCTTCCAATATAACGCAGACTTCTTCTTCCGTATAACTCACCGTTTTTGCGCCTACGCTGCTTTGCCAAATACCTGCAAAGAACTGCTCGGTAGGGTCTGTGTAATGATTGTGCGTTTTCATTGTGATTTTGGTATTGACATCGCTGGCAACGCTAGTCACTACTCGTTGTTGCGGCACAACATCTATTTCCTCTGCAGCTTGGTTTGTTGCGAAATCAATGACATCATTTATTGTTTTAACCATTGCATAATTCCTTTAAACATTCTTTAAATATATCGACTAATTTTTTAACATCTTGCTCGCTTGTTGCTGGACAAATGAGCATCATATTATGAAACGGCGTAAGTAAAACACCGCGATTCAGTAAATATAAGTGTATCGCAGATTCTATCGTGTCATTCTGCGCGGTGCGGGCTTCAGCGGCATTTTTGGGTGGTTTTTCGCAAAATTGTAATTCTAGTCGCGCACCCATGCGACTGATGTTCCATGGCAAATTGTGCAATTTGATTGCATCAGTAAGTTGCTGCACTAAAAGCTCTGCCAATGCTAGCATGTGCTGGTAAGCTGCATCTGTGGCAGTGTCGCGCAGGGTTGCGTTTATCGCTGCAAGCGTCATCATATTGCCAGATAAAGTGGTACCAATGCCAGAGTGCCCAGATGGTGCGCTGTCTTTTGCTAGTTTCATGCGCGCGGCCATCGCGCTACTGAAACCATAGGCCGCCGCAGGTAATCCGCCTGCGATGGGTTTGCCGACGACTAAAAAGTCTGGTACAACTTTATTGGCTTTTGCCCAACCGCCGCGCGCGGTAGAAATGGTGTGAGTTTCATCAAGTGTGAGTAAAGTGCCATATTTTGTAGTGAGTGCGCGTAGCGCTTCAATAAAGCCAGATTCAGGTAACACCATACCGCAATTGGTGAGCGCGGGTTCTGTCAGCAGCACAGCCACATCGCCTTTGGCTAATTCGCGCTCAACTGCTGCTAAATCATTAAATGGAACAGCGACGGTATGTAATCCTAAATCGTATACTTGTCCTAATAAGCTAGTGCGGTTGGCTGTTTTGCCGTTAATGATGTCAATCTCGGTATCATCGCTTATGGTGTAATCCACCATAGCATCATCACTCAATGCCATGTCAACCATGGCATCATCTATGGTTCCATGATAGCAACCATCAAACACCAACAATTTGCTGCGGCTTGTGACTGCGCGCGCCCAACGTAACATAAAGCGATTTGCATCGGTCGCAGTGGTGGCAAGTTGCCAATATGCTAAACCAAAAAAATCACTTAAAGCTTCGCCTGCAGCTGGTGCCAATATAGAGGGTAACATGGTGGTGTAGCCAAGTCCGGCTTGTTTCGAAATAGCTGCTGCGACGGCTGGCGGACTATGTCCAAACATCGCGCCCGTGTCACCTAAGCAAAAGTCAGTATAATCAATCCCATCTGCACAAGTAAAGTGGCAACCACCGGCTTGGCTAATAAATAATGGGGTAGGTGTGCCCCAGTCATTCATCCAATGCATGGGT
>JANXWL010000037.1 GCA_025351225.1 Methylotenera sp.
GTCGTAAGTTACTTTAATATTCCCAGCAATAGCGTCATTGAGTTGGGATCCAGAGTACACATTTAATGGCTTCTGTACGAGTAAAAACAATGCTGTAACAATACAAAACACTATTTTTAATTAATTACATTGATTCATTGAAATTTGTACCTGTGTGCATGACCTATCAGCGCCTGTTTTAACACTGTCTTTTATGCGGTGCCAAGTCGATTTTTCACTGGATTTATCTGTGGGTTTTTCGTGGCTTTTCTCTGGCTTTTGTTCAGCTACTTTTACTGGTTTAGCCACTATTTTTTCTTCAGCATGTGGATTTTCTGCCAGCACTTTGTGAGGTGGTACATATTCAGGAGGTAGCTTAACTATCGCTGCTTTTAACCCTACTTTTTTTGATTTTTTATCTGCAAGCACTGATTTACCAGGTACAGTCGCAATCACCTCTTCTGATGACTTCTGCTGCTGAGGTATTTCTTGCGGCTTTTGCGATGGTACTTCTGGTGCTTTTTCAGCTATTTTGTCGAGTGACTTTTCTAGCACTAAGGCTGCATTTTCAACCGCTTCTGAAGGCATTCTCTCTACCGTTTCATTTGGCAATAGGGCACGGCCATTGGGTGCGGCTAATGTGCTTTCATTCGGTATGATTAAGGTTGGGCTTGAGGGTACAGAAGCCTTTTGAATAATCAAGCCAAATGCTACTAAAGCTGGCAGAGCTAGTAAGGCATACTTCCAACTCAGTTTGTTGTTGCCAATAATTGCTGCGGGTTCAACGTTATCTGTTTCAGGAGCCGCTAATTCTTCGGGAAAAACTTGATTTTTTAGCGAGCGTACCGAATAAACTTCATGCTCTCGTACGTGTTTATCATGCTTAACGCCCGAGTAATCAAACATTTGTGAGATTTCTTGGGTTAAGCGAGAGGTCATTTCATAGTATGAGCGCGATACCAAAATTTGGTTAGGTCCAGCAAAACTCATAATGCGCTGTGCCACATTAATGCCATCGCCAATAATATTAGGCTGACTGTTAATATCGCTTACCACCCGCACTGGGCCTAGATTAATGCCAAAACGCACATATAATGGTGTAGATGAGTGAATGTTACTTTTTAAAATTTCATCGCGTATTGTTAGCGAGATAAATAGCGCGTCTTCTGGCGAACCGTTGCAAGCAATGGCAGCACCATCACCAGTATCTAAAATAATGCGATCATTTTGCGCAATATCTTTTAGCGCAATATTGATTAAGGCATTAAATTGCGTTTTAACCTCAATTTGCTCAGAATCTGGCTTTTTTGAGTAATCAATAATGTCTAGAAAGACAATACTGCAAATGGAGGTTTTATTGATTCTATCGTTCATGGTTAGCTTTTTAACAAAAGTGTCGGGCTCTCGGCAATTACTCATTACGCTAAACCATTAATAATTTAGCGTCAAGGTTATTGACTACAACCAATCATACTAGCTAGCACCAGCTAGCTAGCGGCGAGGTTACTCAAATAGGTGAGTAACAATTATTGCTAACGTACCTTTGTTATTGTTATTACTAAGATAAATCAGCAATTTACATGCCAATTAAAAATATTTATATTAAAAAAATTAGGAATTTTAAGTTGATAAAAAACGGCTGTCTCTGGTAACGTGCGTATAACTCACCACTTGGTTTCTGCCACCATTTTTAGCTCCATATAAAGCGCTATCTGCGGCTGCCACAAGGCCTTTAAAATCGTAGCCCGCCCGCACAGAATCTGCAACGCCGATGCTGATGGTGGTTTTAATAGTAACACTGCCTAATCTTAGTGCACTAGCTTCAACTGCAGCACGTATACGCTCAGCCAGGCCAATGGCATCACTTTCAGTCGTGTTGGGTAAAAAGGCGCAAAACTCCTCACCGCCATAGCGACCAAATGCATCGCTAGAACGCAAGACTCCTGCCACCACTTTGGCAAGATGCCTTAGCGCATCATCGCCAACCAAATGGCCATACTTATCATTCACCTTTTTAAAATGATCAATATCAATCAGCAACACCGCCATGCTTAAGTTAATGCGCTTACACATATCTTGCATTTTAATGCTGGCATCTTCTAAGCCGCGCCGATTAAGCACATTAGTTAACCCGTCAATAGTCGCTATTGATTCTAAATTTTGCGTTAATTTGTAACTTAGCATTAACACAAACAAGCTTGAAATAAAAAACTGCGAAACTGCACCCAGCATAAAGGTATAGGCATTTACTGGCCATGTGGCGAATGTATCAAACTTATCACCAACCACCTGTGCCGCGTAAGCTGCGCGAAATAGCATCAATACTGCCATTAACAAATACAAACTTGAAGCTATCCAATACAAGCTACCCACAAGACCTTCATCACGCGAAAAAGTTAGCCTTGCACAATACAAGTAAACACCTGCGAATATAATCGCGCTTAACACCACCGTTGCACGAATCTCATGCTGTATTAGCATAAAATAAGCATCAATCACAGCCAACAGCACAAAGACAGCAATGGTGATACGGTGATTGGGCACTCTGCCAATAAAAGCTTGTATGCCATTGATATACAAGCTTAAACCTGCGCCTATAAGAGCCATACCCGGTAAGAATATTGGGCGCGTTAAATCAAGCTGAATGAGCACCAACACCATACCAAGGCCAATCACTAAATTACCTACCGCCCAATAGCCCGGGCCACGCAAGTCTTTGTGGTGTGAGCGCGTAATGGCCAATAGCATTGACAACATAAATGTCAGCAGCATCGACATAAAAATAATGGTTCTTAGGTCAAACTTGGGCATTTTGGAAACCTTTAGTTTTTATTAGCTATAGTTTGTAACCATCGCTTAAAACGTGCAAGATAATTTTATTAAAGCAGTTACAATAAGGGTGTAATTTTAATCGTCATTAGTATAGCTCGCCCCGCGCATTTTTAGTATTGGCTTTGTCGTATATTCATGTTAAATCAACTCAACTCCCCACAGCGCGAAGCTGTCAAATATCTTGATGGCCCTTTACTGGTTTTGGCTGGCGCTGGCAGCGGCAAAACGCGTGTGATTACCGAAAAGATTAGCTATTTAATCAACGAAGCGGGCTACAACCCTAAAGAAATCGCTGCCATTACCTTTACCAACAAAGCCGCGCGCGAAATGCAAGAGCGTGTAGGTAAATTGATGCTGGGTAAAAATATTAAAGGCTTGACGATTGCTACCTTTCATTCGCTTGGCCTGCAAATGCTGCGCCAAGAGGCAGCTTTGCTTGGTTACAAGCCACAATTTTCTATACTAGACTCATCAGATAGCTTTAAAATTTTAAGCGACGTATTAGCCACTACCGACAAAAAGCTACTTAAAAATACACAATGGCAAATTAGCACTTGGAAAAATGCATTTGTGAATCCCGATCAAGCCAAAGCAACCGCCGATGAAGACTTAACACACGCGGCAGCCAAAGTGTATCAAATTTATCAGCAAACACTAAAAGCCTACCAAGCCGTTGATTTTGATGATTTAATCAAATTACCCGTTGAGCTGTTCGAGCAACATGAAGCTGCTCTTAACAAGTGGCAAGGCAAGCTGCAATATTTACTGGTAGATGAATACCAAGACACCAACGCCTGCCAATATAAACTGGTAAAAATGCTCACAGGCGTACGCGGCCAATTTACGGCGGTGGGCGATGACGACCAAGCGATTTATGGCTGGCGCGGCGCAGATGTGGAAAATTTGCGGCAGTTGACTGAAGACTTTAGCCGCTTAAAAGTGATTAAATTAGAGCAAAATTATCGCTCTACAGTGCGTATTTTAAGGGCTGCGAACGCTGTGATTGCGAATAACCCCAAACTTTTTGATAAAAAATTATGGAGCGATTTAGGCACAGGCGACATGATTCAAGTTTCTGCCCAACAAAGCGATATTGCTGAAGCCGAGAGTGTCGTGATGAAGCTACAAGCGCATAAATTTGAAAACCGCACCAAATATTTGGACTACGCAATTTTGTATCGTGGCAATCATCAGGCTAGGTTATTAGAGGAAAAATTGCGAGAACAAAAAATCCCTTACACTATTTCTGGCGGGCAATCATTTTTTGATAAAGCCGAGATTAAAGATTTAGTCAGTTATCTAAGATTGGTCGCGAATGAAGATGATGACCCAGCGTTTATTCGCGCCGCTACCACGCCCAAAAAAGGTATTGGTAACACCACACTTGAGCGACTTGGCGAATATGCCAGTTTGCACAAAAAATCACTGTTTGCGGCGGCCTATGATGGCGCATTTCAACGTAAACTTGGCCAAAAACAGTTAGACGATTTACTCACTTTTTGCAATTACATCAGTAACTTGCAAGTGCGCGCTGTAAAAGATCCGGCAGGTGAAGTGCTAAATGATTTATTAATCGCTATTCAATACGAAGCTTTTTTGTACGACCACGAAGAGCCGCGCGCAGCCGAGAGCAAATGGAAAAATGTGCTAGATTTTATTGGCTGGCTCACTAAAAAAGGGGCTGATTCTACCGAGTTTGGTAATGAAAACGATGGCAAAAATTTGCTCGAGCTCACGCAAATGGTATCGCTGATGAGCATGCTAGAAGGTCGCGAAGATGGCGAGTCAGATGCAGTAAAGCTATCAACCCTGCATGCCGCCAAAGGCTTAGAGTTTGGCCATGTGTTTTTAATTGGTGTCGAGGAAGGTATTTTGCCGCACAGCAGTAGCTTAGAAGTTGGCAGCGAGGCGCAAATTGAAGAAGAGCGTCGCTTAATGTATGTAGGCATCACGCGTGCGCAAAAATCACTCACTATTTCATGGTGCAAAAAACGTAAACGCGCTGGCGAAGTACAAATGTGCGAACCCAGCCGTTTTATTGCTGAGCTGCCAAACGCCGACGTGCGGCATTTTGGCAACCCGTTTAACGACCCCGAAGTAAGCAAAGAATTCGGCAAATCAAAAATGGCGGGCATTCGGGCGATGTTAAATAAAGCATGATTTTTCATTAGTTTTAATCCAAATTAAAGCCAGTTAAAAATCAGTTTCTCGTACGCCTGCCTTATAATACCGCCTTCACTTTTGTTAGTACCTAATTCATGCCATTCATCACCCTAGATAACGCCTCCTTAGCTTTTGGTCATCATGCCCTGCTCGATCATGCTGCATTTCAGTTAGATGCTGGTGAACGCGTCGGTTTAATTGGCCGTAATGGTGCAGGTAAATCGAGCTTGCTTAAAGCCATTGCTGGCACGATTAAATTGGACGATGGCGTGGTGTGGCGCGCAACGAACGCGCGCATTGTGTATGTGCCGCAAGAGCCTGAGTTGGACACCACGCACACTGTGTTCGAAGCGGTTGCCGAAGGTTTGGGCAACTTACAGCAAATTATCATTGATTATCACGCGGTAACGCATGACATGGGCATGCCTGATGCGGATATTGAGCATTTGATGGAAAAAATGCAGCATTTGCAACACGAGCTAGACGTGCAAAATGGCTGGGCGGCGCAAAGCCGTGTAGAAACTGTATTAACGCGCCTTAATCTAGATGCCGATGCCGTAGTTTCGACTCTATCTGGCGGCTGGCGCAAACGCGTAGCGCTGGGTCGCGCGCTAGTGGCAGAGCCTGAAGTGCTATTGCTGGACGAACCGACTAACCATTTGGATTTGGAAGCGATTGAATGGCTGGAGGACTTACTATTAAGCTTTCAAGGCAGCGTGTTATTTATCACCCATGATAGACGTTTTTTGAATCGGCTTGCCACGCGTATTACTGAGTTAGATCGCGGCATTCTCACTGATTTTGTTGGCAACTTTGCCGATTATCAAATTAAAAAAGAAGAACTAGTTGCCGTAGAAGAAACCCATGCCGCTAAATTTGATAAAGTGCTGGCGCAAGAAGAAGTATGGATTCGCCAAGGCATTAAAGCGCGCCGCACCCGCAACGAAGGCCGCGTGCGCCGCCTAGAAGCCTTGCGCTTAGAACGTGCCGCTAGACGTGAACGCCAAGGCAATGTAAAACTAAATGTGGACGCAGGAGAGCGCAGCGGCAAACTAGTGGCCGAGTTAGATAGCGTGGTAAAAAGCTATGGCGGCAGAACGCTGATTAATGGCTTTACAACACGCATTTTACGCGGCGATAAAATTGGCTTACTAGGCCCCAACGGCATTGGCAAAACCACGCTATTAAAATTAATTTTGGGTGATATTGAAGCCGATAGCGGAAAAATTGAACGTGGCACCAAAATCAACGTGGCGTATTTTGACCAAATGCGTGAGCAATTAGACGAAGAAGCAACGCTGGCCGACACCATTAGCCCAGGCTCGGATTTTGTGGAAATTGGCAATGAGCGCAAGCACGTGATTAGCTATTTAGAAGATTTTTTATTTCCACCGCAACGTTCGCGCTCGCCTGTTAAATCACTCTCTGGTGGCGAGCGTAACCGTTTGCTGTTGGCGCGTTTGTTCGCTCGTCCTGCCAATGTGCTGGTGCTGGATGAGCCAACCAACGATTTGGATATTGACACACTTGAGTTGCTAGAAAGCTTGCTACAAGAGTTTACTGGTACGCTATTTTTGGTGAGTCACGATAGAGCATTTTTAGAAAACACTGTAACTCAGGTGATTGCGTTTGAAGGCAATGGTGTGCTCACTGAGTTTGGTGGCGGTTATGACGATTGGCAACGCTTCACACAATTGCGCCTAGACGAGAAAAAGTCTCAAGCTATGCCGATTGTAAAATCTGCTAAAGCAACAACACTAGCCGCAAAACCTACTTCTAAACTCAGCTTTAAAGAGCAAAAAGAGTTGGAAGAAATGCCTGTGAAAATCGAGCAACTAGAAACAGAACAAATTGAAATCAATACGCAGTTGGCTGATGTAATGCTGTACCAAACACAGCCAGAAAAAGTAAAAAGCTTGCAAGTGCGATTAACAGAAATAGAAGGCACACTAGAAACGCTGCTCGCCCGCTGGGAGTTATTATATGCTAAATAACTACTTTTTATAAAGTAGTTATTTGTATTGAAAACAGCGTATTAACTAGTACAACAACATTAACAGCAATTAATTACAGCGGCTTAATTCGTCGCTACTTTTTCCGCGTGCAAGCTCATCGCTATGGCGACCAGATGATAAGTCATCACTAGATTGCCCACGCCGCAGCTCGTCGCTATTTTTACCTAAAGCTAAATTATCGTTAGCTGCGCCGTGCACTAAATTATCACTTTTGCTGCCTTTTATTAGCTGACTAGTATCTTTACCGCGCGCAAGTTGGCTATCATCTTTACCACGCATTAAAAGCTCTGCATCTTTGCCATGATTTAACGCTTCAGCTTTTTTACCGGCAGCTAAATTCTCACTTGATTTACCTAGCGACAAATCATCACTCTGTTTGCCCATTTTCAATGACGCAGTTTCCGCACCACGACTAAGGTTTTCTTGTGGACAAGCAGAAAGCTTATTTGTACAGTTACAAGCATTATCAGCAGCCTGCCCTATACTTGCAGTGCACAATACAAGCACAGCGAAACCTAACATTGTCTTTTTCATATTGCACTTTCATGTCGTACTACGAAAACTATTTGATTCAACTATACCGCGCGTTTAAAATAAAAACAAGCTTAATAAAATCAAGCTTTTTCCTTTAAAACCAAAGTCATATAAATAAAAACTCTCAAAAAGTTTTGGCGCCTCGACAGGCATCTAACAATGGCTTGAAACACAATACAGGCTATGATGCGTGTTATTTAATCAGCTTATTTATACGTATTTTTATACGTTTAATGACTTATTTTTTGCTGCTGCGTCTTTTTCACATTTCGTAATGAAGCTGTTTTTTGCAGCACCTGCTAATTTCTTGTCAGCAGCTTGTGATGCACAAGCCGAGCCTCCAGTATCCTTGTTACATTTTTAATGAAGCCAGTTATCACAGGTTGAATATTATAGCAACCAACAAAGTTACCAACATTAATAATTTTCACGCCAATATTTTGCATTATCGGTAATTTATCATTTGGACTCAAGGTTAGATATTGCGGGAGACCTTTTCGATTCCCCACCCCAAAAAAAATATTAAGCTAACCACTGGGATACTCTACCAAAGAGGCGAGTATGAATTTTAGGGACGTAGGCAAAATGCTTCGTTATTTAGGTGACTTGTCATTCTCATGTAAATAGATTATATTAAAAATGGATGAATTTAATTCATCTGGGTGATTAATGTTAAAACATCTCGCTGCAACAATATCACTTTTAATATTGCCTTCCTTATGTTTCGCTGACCACTACTGGGACGTAGATGTAGTCTATGGAAATAGCAAAAATTATGCGTCAAGCAATCTGACTGTTGGTGATAACACAGCTAAAACTGTATCCTCATCACAAATTGCAATGCTCCATGAGGTACGCGAAAAAATTACGTCTGAATCTGGGACATACTCAAAGCTTATTCTGACTGACGCCCCAGTTCTTAATGCTTGGGCACAAAACGCAAACGGAGTGAATACAGTATTTATCACTTTCCAAATGCTAGATATGATAGGCAATGATGCTGATATGTGTGCGGCACTACTTGGGCATGAGTACACTCACATCAAGTTTGATCATATGAAAAACCAAAAGAATGCTGATTTTATTCTGAATTTACTTGCAGGAATTGCAGGTGGCCTAATTGATGCGGCAATACAAACTAGGTCTAGAATGCCATCTACTTTTGGACAAGACATGACCGGCCTAGCAGCTAATGGTATTAGTAGTTCGTTTTCACGTAGTGAAGAACTAGAGGCAGATGATTACGGAACGCGGTGGATGATGCAGGCGGGCTATGATCCGCAAGGTGCAGTAAGGTTGTTTGAGAGTCTTCTAGAAAAGCACGGGAATGACAATTCATTCCTTGCCACTCACCCAATGAATAGTGATCGCATCGGAAACGTTCAAAAAATTATTGCACAATATAAACTCCAAATCAGCACCCATGTGGCATCCAATTTAAGCGACAGTAGCAATTCCTCGCTTATTACTAAAGCTGAGGTAGAACCTAGTGAGATTCCTACAGGGCAAGTTGGTGTTGTTCTGAACGTGAAGCAAAAGTACCGCTACGTGATTTTCACTGGAGTAACATCCGCTGTACTGCCAGTGAAAACCAAAATTCAAATCGTAAAGTCGGACAACGAAATAGTTGATGGAGAAATTGAGCGAGCCGTAGAAGGGTATTACTCAGCTAGTTTCTATGGCTATGGGCAGGGTGTCAAAGCAGGCGACAAAATTCTAGTTGGAAGGTGAAGAAATGAAAGTGGTCATATTTTTATTAATGCTATTACAAGTTGTTGGGTGCTCTGTTGTGCATGTTAAAAACGCTCGTGAAGCTAAATTAATGCCTGAAAGTGTGGCCAGAAATATACTTTCTAGATATTTAAATGCTGACTGGGTAAATAATCCAACCGGAATGGCAATTCATCAAAACGTATGCCCGGGTACTTATCCAATGCCGATTGAATCTATTAAACATGTAACGGAATTTCATGGGAGGCAGATGGGGCAAATATGGTTGGAAAATTGGGATTGGCCTTACTGGAATGCTTTTCCGTGTGGCTCTAAAAGTAGGATGATAATTAAAAGAGATTCTGCCTTTAGCGAGGATGAGCTTAATGAAATTGCGGATGCACTAGTTTCCTTGGGGGCAAAATTAGAAGGGATTGAGCATAAATAATGAGATTTATTATTGAATCTTTGCTGTTTGTTATGGCGTAGCGGTGCTTGGATGTGCGGTAAGTCCTGAGATGATTTAAATGACATTATTGATGCTTTGGTGTCACTAAGTAGCTTAGCATTGCTGGAATTAAATGATTATTTTTCTAATAAATTCCCCTCTAACTTGTAATTTTTTAACAAGTTGTAGTGCTGAAATTTTCGGTGACAAGTAAAGCCTGTACTTTTCGAATAAATCCCCATAACGCAATCTGAGTGCGCTTTTGTAGGCAAGGTTCACGCTCTGCCAATTATCGTTGCTAGGCTCGTTGTAGGTTGCTTTTAGGCCTATCAGTAAACTGTCTTTGGCTTCGTCTTGATAGGGTTTGCCATCCCAGCCTAATTTATTTGCAATCGCTAGTTTAATCAGTACGAACAATGTGCGTCTACGCCGCTCAGGCAAAGTTGTCGGGTAGCTATTAGTCCAAATGGTTGGCTTTGTTTCTAAATGTCTAAATGCGACTACAAGTCGTTGTTTTGTACGTTCACTGAATTGACCATTTAATGCTTGATTGATCGTGCCATCATCCAGGCCTGATAATTTAGCCAAACTGGAGATTGATTTTTGTTCACCATAAATATATTGACGTATTTTGAGGTGAATTTCTGTGGCAGTTAATTCGTAATTTTTATGCATATATATACTTATACTGTGGTTTCGTGGATTATCGGGATAGGTGAGTTACACTCACTTTGAATAATTTTTATGAGTTCGGTTTTGTGTGTTCTAATTAAAATAGCCATTTCTTCATCAATCGCATGTGCGGGAGCGACTGTCAATTTGTTATTTTCAACAGCAAATTTAAACCCACCCAAACGGCAATGCTTTATAAACCATGCTGGATTTTTTTTAACGAGGTCGTAATAAACATTTGATTGCATATATCACCTCAAAAAATTGCTCTGTTGTTAGTGACTTGATAATTGCTGTTTGCACTTTCAAGGTGCTCATTTATGGGTAAGGTGCTCAACATGCTCACACTATTTTTATGAGCATCTTGAGCACCTTCATTGCTTTTGAGCATGCTAGGGTGAAGTTGCCAATACCAGCAACCATCTAACTTGCTTTTGTTTGAAATAATATTAAGTTCAGCTTTTGCCCTTCTGACTGTTGCCCATGAGTGACTTGCACCTTTGGCATCAGCTTCAATTTCTTTTTGAGCCATCTCACCATCTGTAAGTAATTCACGTAAAAAGTCTTTTGCATCATCTAATGCACTATTGCCGTTTTCGCCTGTTTCACGATTATCAGGCTCGGCTAACAATTCGCGTGCATTACCTTCTATTGCTTCTCCAAAAATTGCATAACTAGTAAATATACCTTTATAGCCATCAAGCTCAGTTTGCAAAATGTCATATTCAAAGCCACCACTATCTAAGCCATTATTGTTTTTTACTATACAAAAAATACGCTTGCTGGTTTCACCTTCGGTTATCTTTGCCGTTGCCAATACAACACGCGCTAATGCACCAAATGCAAGGCTTCCTGTTACACGTTCCAACGGTTCGCGTCCACTTGTTCCTTTACTAAAGTGACTAATCCCCAATATGGCGCAATTCATGCGTTGTCCAAACTCTACGAGTGGTGCTAATGCTCTACGCACTTCACCATTTTTATGTGAATCTCCTGCAACCGCATTCACAATTGGGTCAACAATCATTAAACCAATATTGCTGAGATTTAATTCACCAACCGAAATAATTAGACTTTGAACATCATTGGCTGGGTCAAAGCCTCTTATTTCATAATTTTGTGTAACTTCTCTGATAAAGTGAATTCTATCTAGGTCTGCTCCACTCGCTATCAATCGAGGTATTAGAGTGTCTTTAATATCATCCTCTCCACTCCATATCAGCACGTTTGCTGGCTCGCATTTTGTGCCATCCGCAAAGCATCCGCCTATTGAAACAGTTGCAGCTAGATTTAAGGCAAGCGTCGTTTTTCCTGTACCAGCTTGCCCTGCTAGAATGTGGAGTTTACCTCGTGCTAGATAGTCGTCCCATAGCCATTGGATGGCTTCTGGAATAATGCTGTTGGCGCAAACAATATTGACTAATGGGTATGTGTCATCCACCTGTTTATAATCGCTTGCAGGCGCTTGTATAAGGTCTGTTTTTAACGGGAAATCAATATCCGTCTTTGTTGCATCACGTCCGTGAGTCTCTTTAAATTGTGCCAGCCAATCCACACAATCGCCCTTAACGGGTAGGTTGAGTTTGGATATATCAATTACATTAACTGTGCAATTTAATGCGGTAAGTATTGCTTTAACGTCTTTTGCATATCGTTTACCAGCATCGTCTTTATCAGGCCATAGCGTCACTTCACGCCCTGCGAGTATTTGCCAGTTTGCATCTTTAGCAGAAGTAGCACCCCCACTAGTCGTTGCCAGCAATCCTAACTTTGTGAGTGCATCGGCGCATTTTTCACCTTCAACGATAAAAACTGGTTTGTCGGGTTCTTTAGCAATTAAGTGCTGCTGATAAAGTGGTTTACCATTTAGAAATTCTGGTTCTTTTAGTTGTGTCCACTTGCCAGCATCATCACGAGAAAGAGGACGAATCCATTTTGAACCATCAGGCTTATCCATTCGCAAGCGTACATATAAAATGTTGCCATCTGTATCTGTATATAAGTACAAGCCTGTTGAAACATAACCAGCTTTTCTTTGTGGTTCAGTGATGGTTTTGGCTGATTGCCTAATAATGTCGAGTTCGTTCATTGCGAACCCTCCACCCATGCGCCTAATTGCTTACATGCTTCGATAAAATTCAGGCCATGTCTGTGCTGGTAGAAAGCCAATACATCACCGCCATACGCACCGCAAGCCATACAGCGATATGCACCTTTTTCTACATTAATGCGTAAGCTGGGTTTAGTGTCGGGGTGAAACGGGCAGATAGCATCGCGCCATGCGCCATCGCCTTTTAGCTTAATGCCTTCATTTTCGTAATATTCGGTCGCGCTGGGCAGTAAGCTTCTGACAAATTTGCCCCGCGTTTGAGTCGCGTAGTTGTTCATGATTACATCTCTTTAGCGATTGATTCAATCAGCGCGCGAATATCTTCTGCTTTCCAGAAAGTTGAACCACCGTGTTTAATGGATTTTGGATATTTACCAGTTTTGCATCCTGCCCACCATTTAGATTTGGAAACTGGAAAAACGGCTAAAACTTGAGGAAGTCTTACGAAACCTGTTGCGGGTAAGGATGTGTTTTGTTGCATTATATAATCTCCAAATAGACTCACGTGAATCACATATTGGAATTTATACGTCAAATAATTAATTGATTAAAATGAAAATTTTCACGATATCGCTAATCCGTGAAAAAAAAGTTAATGGACTGGTTTAATTAATTTTTTTGCTTGGGAAACTTTGTTTGCGAAAGTACGTGAATTAATGTTTCCAGTTTTATTTTTGTCCGCTTTTTTTTCTAATGCTTTAGCTGTCAAAGTTGGGTTGGATTTAACTAATGAATCGATGTAAGCAGTATTATTGGAAGAACTGCCCTTTGGTTTTTTATGCTTAAATTTTTCGCCATGTGCCGCCAATGCATCTAAATTGGCTTTCTCATCATTGCTTTCTTTTCTATAAACTTCCATTTCACCTTTTAATTTTTGCTTATTTTGATACTCGCCTTGAAATTCATCGAATAAATCTTTGTCATTCAGACTTTTTAATCGTTCTATTTCATCTAGTGCTGCTGAGTGAATAGCACGCAAAGTATCATTGCATGATTTATTCCATTTATCAGGGCATTCATTTTTTAGCTTTTCTAAACTGTCATAATTTTTACGGACGTCCACTAACCAACGAATAGCATAGTCGCGTAATTCCAGAGTGAGCTTTACAGACATGTATTGTTATGCTGCAATATTGGATAGAGATAAAACTTGAGCGCCATTTCTCATTGCATCTAATTCATCAGCCCACCATTGCGCTAGATCGGTACGCTCTGCTCGATATTCCGCAAGATTGTATGTGCCTCTGATTTTGTTTTCATCGCCATGCGCCAAAGCGGATTCAATTACGTCTTTATCAAACCTTCTGCTTTCATTGGCTTGTGTAGAAAAGAAGTGCCTAAACCCATGCGCCACAATGCGATAATCAGTCCATACTCGCTGCAACGCCATGTTAAATGTCATGTTAGAAACTGGTTTATTACCGATTAAATCAGGTAACACCAGAGCTTGATAGCCCGTGAGCGTTTTAAGCTGTTTAAGCAGCGCTAGCGTTTGTTTTGAGAGCATTACCACGTGAGGTTTACGCATTTTCATACGCTCTTTTGGTATTGCCCATGTAGCATCATCAAAGTTAAACTCATGCCAGCTTGCAAGCCTAAGCTCT
>JANXWL010000040.1 GCA_025351225.1 Methylotenera sp.
ACCATGCCGGCACTGCAACCAATCAGTGCGCCGCCAGGGAATATCATTTCAGGCCAAGACTGCAAGCCTCCTTCGCTAATAGCTCTTGCGCCATAGCTCAATCGCTTACCGCCTTTGAGTAGCGCTTGCATTTTAGGATGGGTCTTAAAGCGCTGGAATTCATCGTAAGGTGACAAATGTGGATTGGTATAGTCCAGATGCACGACAAAACCAACGGAAACTAACTGTTCGCCATAATGATAGATAAACGAACCGCCACCAGTATCTTTATTTAGCGGCCACCCCAAACTATGCTGAACTAAGCCTGTACGGTGTTGTTCAACAGGAATACGCCAGACCTCTTTAAAGCCTAAACCATATTTTTGTGGAGATGAGTTTTTGCGCAAATCAAAATGGCTTTCTAACTCACGAGTAAGTGAGCCGCGCGTGCCCTCTGCGATTAATGTGTAAGTGGCTCTGATTTCAATGCCTGCCGTAAACTGTGCGCTTGGCTGACCAGAAGCATCTCGCCCCATATCACCAGTAATGATGCCAACGACACGATTGTTTTCGTAAAGCATTTCTTGTGCGGCATAGCCCGCGTAAATCTCAACACCTAAACTTTCTGCTTGCTCGCTCAGCCATCGACACACATCACCAAGGCTGGCAATGTAATTACCTTGATTACTCATCAAAGGTGGCAACAGCCAATGCGGAATTGACCAAGATTTTGTTTCACTTAGTATTAAAAACTCATCACTTTGCACAGGCGTATTGAGAGGTGCACCTTTCTCTTTCCAATCTGGAATGAGCTCATTTAATGCAATGGGGTCTATCACTGCACCTGAGAGTATATGCGCGCCAACTTCTGCGCCTTTCTCCAGAACGCAAACACTCAGCTCTTTGCCAGTTTCATTGGCAAGTTGCTTAAGTCTAATCGCCGCAGCAAGGCCGGACGGGCCTGCACCTACAATCAAAACATCATAATTCATTACGTCACGTTGCATCATTATCCTTCTGTATTCTTTTAGCCTATTTCTGGCTAGGCAATTTCTGGTAGATTAACCAAGTCACTTCGTTCAACACCTTCGGTCAGGCGCTTGCACAAATCTAAAAACTCACGAATGCCGGTTGTTTGATATTTCTGCTTATGCCACAGGAAATAAAAGAAACGGCTCAAATCCAAATTGGGCGTAGAAATAGGTACCAAGCTGCCGCGGCGAAAAGCATCTTTAAGCGCTAAGCGTGAAATACAACCGATGCCAAGCCCTGATTCTACCGCACGCTTAATCGCTTCAGTATGCTCTAGCTCCAACCTGATTTTAAGTTTGGAGTGATGGCTATGAAATGCCCGGTCAAACGTTTCACGCGTACCAGAGCCCTTTTCGCGCAGAATCCAGTCTTCTTGAAGCAATTGCTCCAATGACACTTTACGCTGCTTTGCCAGTGGATGATTAGGCGCGCTAAACACAACAAGCTCATCAGCTATCCAAGGCTGAACCTCAATATCAGGATGGTTGCAATCACCCTCAATTAAGCCCAAGTCTAATTCATGGTTGGCAATCTGTTGCACTATCGTACTGGTATTGTGCACCTGTAACTGTATGCGACTCTCAGGGTGTTCCTGTAAAAACCTAGCAACCAGAATCGTGGCTAAATAATTACCAACCGTCAGTGTTGCTCCAATTCTCATATATCCAAAACCAGCATGTCCCTGCAACAAGTTCTCTATTTCTTTGGCTCTATCTAGTAACTCAACAGCTCTCGGTAACAATTGCTGACCTGTTTCATTGATGCGTAAAGATTTACCAACACGATCAAAAAGCTGCAGGTCGAACTGCCGCTCAAGCTCACTGAGTGCAGTACTTGTTGCAGATTGTGAAAGTGACAATGCCTCAGCCGCGCGCGACACGCTATCCGTGCGGCTAATTGCAACAAAAATCTCAAGTTGTCGTAAGCTATATTTCATCTCATCTTAATATCTATTATATAGATAATTATTATCTTTATAATCCATTTAGTAAATATTATACGCTACTGTAGAATGCACAGCAATTGCAAAGGAAGCTGTCATGAAAATATTAGTCGCAGTCAAACGAGTGGTAGATTACAACATTAAAGTACGCATCAAAGCAGATGGTTCTGATGTTGACATCGAGGGCGTCAAAATGGGTATCAACCCTTTTGACGAGAATGCGCTTGAAGAAGCGTTACGCTTAAAAGAAAAAGGCATTGCTACAGAAGTCGTTGCTGTTTCTCTTGGCACATCGGTGAATCAAGATGTGCTTCGTCACTCATTGGCAATGGGCGCGAACCGCGCCATTCTGATAGAGGCAGGTACTGATTTACAACCGTTAGCCGTTGCTAAACTATTAAAGTCACTTGTTGCACGTGAACAACCAGACCTCATTCTCCTTGGCAAACAAGCCATTGACGATGATGCGGGTCAAACTGGACAAATGCTGGCTGCGCTTTTAGATTATTCTCAAGGCACGTTTGCATCTACGTTAAAAATTGAGGGGAACGAAGCCTTGGTCACCCGTGAGGTTGATGGCGGGACTGAGACCATTATTTTAGCTTTACCTGCAGTGATTACAGCGGATTTACGCTTAAACGAGCCGCGTTTTGTGAAATTACCAAACTTAATGATGGCCAGAAAAAAACCGATTGAAACCATCAATGCGGCTGAGCTTGGTGTGAATGTAGAAGCGCGCCTTAAGTTAATACAAGTAAGTGAACCAGCGGCAAGAAAGGCTGGCATTAAAGTCGGTAGCGTTGAAGAGCTTCTCAATAAATTACGAACACACGATGGAATTTTAGAAGGGATTTTAATATGAAAATTTTAATTCTAGCCGAACATGATGGACTTCAACTAAGTCCATCCGTACGTCAAGCCGTGACTGCTGCACAATTTTGGAATTCACCAGTACACGTTTTGGTTGCTGGTAATGAGGCTAATGTAGTTGCGAAACAAGCGGCATCTATTCATGGCGTTGAGCGGGTGATTCATGCAAACGCCGCTCACCTAGCGCATCCTTTAGCGGAAGATATTGCGAACTTGATTGTATCCATCAGCAAAGGTTATGATGTTATTCTTGCTGCGCACTCATCTTTTAGTAAAAACGCATTGCCACGCGTAGCAGCATTGCTAAATGTTGCCATGATTTCTGATGTGTTGGAAATCAAAGCAGATAATACTTACGTTCGCTCGATATACGCAGGTAATGTATTAACCACGATACAAAGCACAGATACTATTCAATTGCTGACAGCGCATGGCAGCAACTTCGCTGCGGCAAGCTTGGATGGAAACGCTGAAATTACAAATGCAGAAACGCCATCTGCTTTTAAAAAAGCCAGTTGGAAATCTGAAATTCGTAGTCAATCAGACCGCCCAGCCTTGGGCTCAGCAAAAATTGTCGTGTCTGGCGGCAGATCACTTGGCAGCGCCGAGAAGTTTGAACAAGTGCTATCGCCACTAGCCACGAAACTGGGCGCAGCCTTAGGTGCGACACGTGCCGCCGTCGATGCAGGCTATGCACCTAACGATATTCAAGTGGGACAGACTGGTGTTGTAGTAGCGCCTGAATTGTATATTGCAGTTGGTGTGTCTGGCGCCATTCA
>JANXWL010000045.1 GCA_025351225.1 Methylotenera sp.
CAATAATGGTATCCCAGGTTTGATGTCGGTGCCAGGTATTGGTAAAGCCTTTAGTGCAAGAGATCAAAAAACAAAAAAAACCGAACTAGTGATTTTTTTACGTCCAACCGTAATCACCAACCCTAGCCTTGAGAGCGATGAGTTGCAAAGCTATAAGCAATATTTGCCCGAGCAACAATTACAAAACGTACTTGAAGAAGCAAATTAATTGCCAAACCGAATTAATTCTCAAGTCGAATGAATCATGAGCCTGCTGATTAAAGCGCTAGATAAAGCACAAAACGCCAAAGCTGAAGAAGCGCAAGCGCAGAACGCAAAGTCTGAGCGAGTAACAACAAAACAGCAAAGCCCCGATCTTGATGTTCTAGTTAATAATGCTGATTTGGTATTGTCATTAAGCCCAGCGCCTAGTGATCTGGATAGTAGGTTAGGTGCGTCAATTGATGAATCTAGTGAAATAGTTGGTGATGTTGTTAGCCAAACTTCTGCAACTTCGCGCGCTGCACCAAAACAAGCTCCTATAAATATTAGCGCAAAAAGCGCTGCGAATGTATTTTCTGCCAAAGGCATGGCGCCTAAAAAAGATAACCAATTACTCGCGATTGTTGCAGGTTTGGCTTTAGTCGGCCTGCTGGGTATGGGGGGCTATTTTTATCGTTTTGTTGATAACACGCCAGAAGTGCCAGCCTTACCGCGTGTTGCACAGGTACAGCCGCAGGGTCTGCCACAGCCCCAGCCGCAAGTTGAAGCGAGTCAACAAGTAGCTGCAAGCGCCCCCGTAGTAACGCTGCCCCCGCAAGACAATGGTGCGGCAATACAAGATGTGCCGTCTTCTACCAATAAGCTGCCGCCGATTATTACCTCAAACGAGACGGTGATTTTTACCCCAGTTAAAGCAAAATCCACTCAAAAGCTGCAAAAAGCCACAGATGTTTCAGATGTGTTGAATGCAGATGATGAGACTATGGTAGCGGCCGAAAACGAAGCTGATGTGAGCGAGCCGCAAGTGATTGTTAAAAAAACGGCAAAATCAAAAACCTTAAAATTCAATAACGCGATTGCATCCGATAGTGCGTCAATCACGGCGTCTACTAGTAACAGCGGCGTTAGCGTGAGCAAAACCAAGTCACAGGGCGAGGTAAGCCCCACTTTAATGCGTGCGTATGAGGCCTATAATGCGGGTAACGATAATGATGCGCAAAAGTTGTATAAACAGGTGTTACAGCACGATATTCGCAATGTAGATGCGTTATTGGGTTTGGGGGCAATAGCGCAGCGGCAAGGGCGTGTAGCCGATGCCAACGGCTGGTTTGGAAAAGTAATAGAAGTGGAGCCGCGCAACAGTATTGCGCAAGCAGCGCTGCTAGATAATACGTCACAAAGTAACGATATAAACAACGAAACGCATCTTAAAAACATGTTAGCCAAACAGCCAGATGATGCTAATTTGCATGTTGAATTGGGCAATTATTATGCAGCACAAAATCAATGGCCAAGCGCACAGCAAGCCTATTTTGATGCTTATAGGCTGCATGCAAGCGCAAACAATGCGCTTAATTTGGCAGTTAGTTTAGATCAAATGGGTAAGCCAAAATTGGCTTTACCGTATTACCAACGTGCACTAGAACTTGCGCAAACAGGCGGTAATAGCATTGATAAAGTGGCCTTAGAAGCCCGTATTGCGGCCATACAATAAACAATAACATCAAAAAATGGTAGATTTAGACAATGTCAGAACTTAAGGTTAAGCCAGAATTAAAAAATACGTCAGAGTTAAGGCGTAAATTACGCTTAGGCGATTTGATGATACAGCAAGGCTTAATCAGCCACGATCAGCTTCGTATCGCCATCATCGAGCAAGAAAAAAACAACATTCCGCTAGGCCGCCAATTGGTACGCTTGGGTTTTGTTTCAGAAACCATGGTACGTGATTTAGTCGCACATACCATCGGCCAAGAAAGTATCGATTTAAGCACAGTGGTAGCCGATGCTGACGCGCTAAGCATGGTGCCAGAAGATTTTTCACGCCGCTTCCACGTGTTACCAGTGGCTTACGAAGACGCCACCAAAACCATGATAGTGGCCATGGCGGATATGTTCAATGTGGTGGCGCTAGACCAGCTACGCGCCATGCTGGGCGGGCAAATTCAGTTAAAACCAGTTTTGGCGGGCGAGGCGCAATTAGAAGAACATATTGACCAATTTTATGGCTATGAGCTGTCGGTTGATGGCATTTTGCGCGAAATTGAAACGGGCGAAATTGATTACCAAAGTTTAACGGCAGATGGCGATGAATACACTCAGCCTGTGGTGCGGCTGGTGGGCGCATTGTTAATGGATGCGGTGAAACGCGGCGCATCGGATATTCACTTTGAGCCAGAGTATGCATTTTTACGCATTCGTTACCGTATTGACGGCGTACTGCAGCAAGTACGCAGCTTGCATAAAACCTATTGGCCAGGTATTGCGGTGCGGCTAAAAGTGATTAGCGGCATGGATATTGCCGAAATGCGTGCGCCACAAGACGGCCGCTTAAACATGAATTTGTGCGGCCGCCCAATTGATTTTAGAGTTTCTGCGCATCCCACTATTCATGGCGAAAATATTGTACTGCGGGTGCTTGACCGCGAACGTTCGATTATCCCGCTAGAGCGCATGGGACTTCGCACCAGTACTTTAGAGCAGCTTCAGTTGATGATGACGCGGCCAGAAGGTATTTTGATTGTTACAGGGCCAACAGGTAGCGGTAAAACCACTACGCTTTATTCGCTGTTATCGCACCAAAATACCGAGGCTGTGAACATCATGACCTTGGAAGACCCCGTAGAATACCCCGTGACACAAATGCGCCAAACTTCGGTGGCAGAGGTGAATAAGGTCGATTTTGCTAACGGCATACGCTCGATAATGCGGCAAGACCCCGATATTATTTTAGTGGGCGAAGTGCGCGATGCTGATACCGCGACCATGGCTTTTCGTGCCGCGATGACAGGCCACCAAGTGTTTACTACCTTGCACACTAACTCGGCTTTAGGGGCGTTTCCACGCCTCATGGATATTGGTATTTCGCCCGATATTATGGCGGGCAATATCATTGGTGTGGTGGCGCAACGGTTAGTGCGCGTGTTATGTCCGCATTGCAAAGAACCCGTAAAACCTACTGATGACCAACGCAAAATTTTGCATGTTAAAGTGAATGTGGCCATTCAAATATTCAAACACAAAGGCTGCAAACGCTGCAACCAAACCGGCTACCGTGGCCGCATGGCCATTATGGAGCTGCTGCGCATTGATGCGGACATGGATTCGCTAATTGCACGCCGCGCGCATTTTGATGAGCTGCGTAAACTAGCCCTTGAAAAAGGCTTTAATACCTTGGCTGATGATGGTGTGCGACGTATTTTAGAAGGCTATACCAGTATCGAAGAAGTGATGCGCGTAATTGATCTCACCTCGCGTATTTTTCAATAAGCAATAATCGTGGCAACCTTTAATTACAGGGCAATTGACCAGACTGGCCGCCATGCGCAAGGCCAAATAGATGCGCTTAATGAGGTGGATTTAGAGATTCGCCTAGAGCGCATGGGATTAGATTTAATCACGTTTAAATCGACTGAAAAATCTAAGCAGCTGTTCACACAAAATAAAGTCAATAACCGCGATTTAGTGATGTTTTGCTTTCAGCTAGAGCAGCTTACACGGGCTGGCGTACCCATGTTAGAAGGCTTAAACGATTTGCGCGAAAGCACCACCAGCCCTTATTTTCAAAAAGTATTAGGCGCGGTTGCGGGCGAGGTAGAGGGCGGTAAAATGCTCAGCCAAGCCTTGGCAGAACACCCCAATGTGTTTGATGAAGTATTCGTTAATTTGGTGGCTGCGGGTGAGCAAACTGGCCAGTTACCAGAAGTGTTTGATAATCTTTCTAACACATTAAAATGGCAAGATGAATTAATCGCACAAACTAAGCGCTTATTAATCTATCCGTTAATTGTGCTAGTGGTTGTGTCGGCCGCGGTTGGCGTATTGATGATATTTTTGGTGCCAGAAATGGTGAAATTTATTACAAGCCTTGGCCAAGAGCTGCCTTGGAACACCAAGTTATTGATTTTTTTATCTAACGTATTTGTGCATTATTGGTGGTTGTTAATCAGCTTGCCTGTTTTACTGGTTGTGGGTTTTACCCTATATATTAAGCAAAACAGGGCGGCATACTATCGGTTTGATTACCTTAAACTTAAGCTACCAATAACCGGTGAAATTTTACAAAAAATTATTATGGCGCGTTTTGCACGTTATTTCGCACTGATGTACAAAACGGGTATACCCGTTTTAAATGCTATTAAAACCTGCGAAAACATTGTAGGTAACCGCGTTATTGCCGACGCGCTTAGCCGCGTGCATACACAAATTAATGCGGGTGATACCATGTCTGACAGCTTTCATAATGCGGGCTTGTTTCCACCCTTGGTGGTACGTATGATTAAGGTGGGTGAAAGTACGGGTTCTCTAGATAAATCGTTGCTAAATGTGAGCTATTTTTACGACAGAGACGTGAGCGATTTAATGCAAAAAATGCTTAAACTAATAGAGCCAGCACTCACCATTATTTTAGGTTTAGTTTTATTATTTATTATGGCATCTGTATTGCTGCCAATATACGATTCATTCGGCAAAATGAAGCTTTATTAGACGTTATTAGAAATGTAGTAACTAAATGGCTAAAAAATAACACATGTTTGATAACACTAAAAAATTAATATGTTGTGCTACCAATCAAAGCTTAATTGCTGGGTTGTGGCATGGCACAAAATTACAAACGTATGCTGTTTTTAACAATATAGACGAAGACCATACCGCATTTAGTCAATTTTTAAGCCAATACGTCGATATTAATATCTACTTAATTGTTGATGCGGTTGAGGAGGATTATAAGGTAGAAAGCTTGCCGCATACCACTGGCAGCGGGCGCCGCGAAATAATCGAACGCAAACTGAACCAATTTAATCGTAATAGCGTGTATCGTGCAGCGCACTTTATTAATCGCGCAACCGATAAACGCAAAGACGATAATTTTTTGTTTGTGTCGCTTAATAATGACGAATTTTTACATGGCTGGATAGACGCAATTCAAGCCAATCATGCGCCGCTAGTGGGCGTTTACATGCTGCCCATGATAAGCCAAGTGGCAGTGCGCCAAATGAAATTAATGGCGCAGCATATTTTGCTGTGCGAGCGATTATCCTCTGGCTTGCGTCAAACTTATTTACATAATGGTCGCTTACGCATGAGTCGCCTAGTGCCTATGCAAGATGTTAAGCCCAACCAGCTAGCTTACTTTTACTTGGTAGAGATTGATAAAACGCGGCTATATTTATCTAGCCAACGTTTAATTGCTAACGAAACGGCACTGCAATTGGTGCTGCCTGGCATTGATGGTTCTATTAAAGATATTGCCAAAAACATTAGCCAAGAACAAGGCCTAGAATGCAAAATTGTGGATATGTTGGCATATGCCAAAAATAGCAATATTGAGATCGATTTAGTTAAAAAGCACCCAGAATTTTTGCACATGCAAATGCTGGCTAATGGCAATGTGCCAGATAATTTAGCCCCTGCCACTTTTAGTAAGGTGCATGGCTTAAATAACTTGTGTCGTAAAATTAATATTGCAACAGCTTGTATTGCCACTATTGGCGTGCTGCTGGCCACTTTTTATGCATGGCAGGGCAAGCACCAAAAAGAAGCTTTGCAGCATATTGTTGCGCAAACGCAGCAACAGCAACAGCAATATGAGGCTGTTGCAAAAAACTTTCCTAGCACGCCTATTCCTGGCACAGAGCTTAAAGTAGCAGCTGATATTGCGCAAATTATTAAAAGTAACAATCAAACACCGCGCCAACTCATGCAAGTATTAAGTAGTGCGCTTGAGGCTTCGCCAGAAATTGCACTTAGCAGAATACGTTGGACGCTAAGCAATAGTAAAGAAGTAAAGGATGAAGAAGGCAACACCGCCACCAATACCAATGATGCTAGTGCGCAGCCTGCGGCTACGAATGCTGACCCCACAAAGTTAATGCAACTTGGCTTTATTAATGCCGAAATTAGAGGTTTTACTGGTGATTATCGCGCAGCCTTAAACAGCGTCAATATGTTTGTGACGCGTTTACGTGCCAACCCAGCGGTTGATTTAGTAGTGATTTTGCAAGAGCCAGTTAATGTAAGCTCGCTTGCTAATTTACAAGGCAGCACAACCGATGAAAATGCAACAACTGAGCGTCCCCCCGCCATATTTAAGCTAAAAATTATTTTAAAACCTGCGGTGGCTGTCAATAACACTGGGGCGGCATCATGAGTTTAAGTCCGCAAGATTGGCACAAACTACGCTTCCCTGTAATTGGGCTGGGAGCCGCATTAATACTAGTAGGTGTGCTAATTGGCTATGCAGACCAATATCGCAACGAGAATCAAACCGCCCTGCAAGCGCAGCAAAATGCATTAAGTGCAGCGCGACAAAAATATCAATCTTCAGGGTTAGAAAAAGAAACCATTGTGCAATATTTGCCCATTTATAACGAGCTATTAGGCAACGGTTATATAGGCGAAGAACACCGCATAGAATGGATAGAAACCTTGCGAAAAATTCACGCGCAAAACAAATTGTTTAGTATTGATTACAGCATAGGCCTGCAAGAGAATTACAAACCAAGCTTTATACCTAATTTGGGCAATTTTACTTTGCATCGCTCGATAATGAGCTTGAAACTAGACATGCTGCATGAAGGTGATTTACTCGCCTTAGTAGATGGCCTGCGCGAACAAACCACGCCATACATTGTGCGCGATTGCGAAATTAAACGCCCAGTAGGCGCGGCAGTTAACATTAAAAATGTAGCTGCCAACATGCAAGCCAATTGCGAGATTGATTGGCTAACACTGCGCGACCCACAATTGACAGGTGTGGCACCAGCAGGGGCGTTATGATGAAAATAATTACTTTATTGTTAATTGTGCTTAGTCAATTTGCAGTTGCCGCCGAGCCAATTGGTCGCTTATTCACCTCACCAAACGAGCGCAGCAATTTAGATTACTTACGCCAAACTAAAAAAAATGAGCCGCTAAAAGTAGAATCGCCCACACAAGAACTAGATGCAGCACCCACACCTATTATATTGCCCGATGCCGTTAATTTACAAGGCTATGTTAAGCGCAACGATGGCAAACAAAGCACTGTGTGGGTAAACAACCAAGCCCTGCAAGAAAACTCACGCAATAAAGATGTAACGGTAGGCAAATTAGCAGCAGGTAGCAACCGTGTGCCGATTAAACTTTCCGGCAATGGCAAAGTGTTGAGTTTAAAGGCTGGCCAAGTCTACGATCCTGAAACTAATCGTGTGCGCGAAGCGCGCAACCACGGCGCGCAAGGCGATAGTGGTAAGATTAGTGATTAAAGCTTAAGTTAGATGCATAAATATAACTCTATATTTTTTGTTGAGAAAGGGGTTGCCTTAATAATAATGGTATTAATTTTGGCGCTTTTGGTAACGAGTTATTCAATCTCTAATTTGCAGAATATGGGATTGAAAGCATCACGCCAGGATAAAACTATGCTTGCCTTGCAGGAAGCAAAAGCAACTCTAATTGGCTATTCATTAATAAGTAAAACTATGCCAGGTTCACTCCCATGTCCAGACACCACTACAAATGACGGAGTTAAAGGCACGTGTTCCGCATCGAAATATATTGGGCGGTTCCCATGGAAAACACTAGGATATGGAGATGTTCGTGATGGAAGTGCAGAATGTTTATGGTATGCATTGTCACCAGCATTTCGAGACACTATTGCAACGGCTAGCAGAAACGCAACAAATAGTTTAAATAGCAATACTTCTGGGACCATAACAATCAAAAATGCAAGTGGTGTAACTATTGCAAGTGGAGTTATTGCCGTAATAATTTCTCCAGGTTCAACATTACTGAGTCAAACTAGATCAGGGCTAAGTACTCAATTATGTTCTGGCAGTATTACAGTGACTCCTTCGAATTATCTTGATTCTTTGGGTGGTATAAATAATGCGACGGGTAATATTAGTGGAAACAATTTGACATTTGTAAGTGCTCAAGAGACCAGTAACTTTAATGATAGGATAGTTTACGTTACACAAGAAGATTTGTATAAACCCTTAAGAAAAAGGATAGTAAGGGAAATAATGGGTAGAGTAGAGATACCGGCTGGACTATATAAGTATTTTCAAACTTCAGCCAGTTATCCTTTTCCTTCAAGTACGGTTGCAGGCGGGCAAAATCTTGGTCTGACTAATGGCTATGTTCCTTATACCGATGCTGCGATGCAATATGCATTGTTAGGAACTTGGTTGGCTAATAATGGTTGGTTTAATTTAACTACTTATAATTACACCTCCTCAACTAAAGTTACTATCTCAGTTGGTGGCGGGGCAGGGGTAGCAAAAAATTGTACAGCTAACCCCTCTAATATTTTATGCGACTAATCAATCATTTTAAATTGAATTTAGGTTTTAGTTTGGTTGAAATGGCTGTGGTTTTAGTCATTATAAGTTTGATTTTAAGCAGTTTATTACTTCCGTTTGCCACACAAATCGACCTAAGTAAATATGCTGAAAATCGAAAAGTAATGAATGATATTAAAGAAGCGATTGTTGGGTTTGGGATAAGTAACGGCTATTTACCATGCCCAGCAATTTCAGTAATAAATGGCGCAGAAGATAGAAATATTACTACTGGTGGATGTAATGGAGGTAAGAGGAATGGGTACGTTCCTTGGGCAACATTAGGCGTACCCAAGTTAGATACTTGGGGTCATGTATACGAATATAGCGTTACACCAGCTTACGCTAATTCTCTGACAAAAATTGGTTTAACCACTACAACAGATATCACAATAAAAACCCGAATTAATGGGGGTGGGTTGACCAACTTATCTAATGCGAATGCGGTGCCAATGGTTATTTTTACGCACGGAAAGGACGGTATTTTAGGTTATGCCGATGACGGTACTCAGATAGCAAATACGTCGACTACAAATATTGATGAGGCTGCAAATGCGGCCACAATCTCGAATGCAACAGCATCAAGTTGTATTTTTATTTCTAGAGACTTTGCAAATCAAACTACAGCCACTGGTGGAGAGTATGATGATGTCGTTGTCTGGTTATCACCTAGTCAATATATCAATCGTTTAGTTATGGCAGGCCAACTACCTTAAAATAAATGAACGATAACCAACTTTTACGTTATAGCCGCCATATTTTATTGCCTAATATTGGTTACGAAGGCCAAGAAAAGCTCACCAAAAACCATGTGTTAATTATTGGTGCGGGTGGTTTGGGTTCGCCAGTAGCTTTATATTTAGCGGCTTCTGGCGTGGGTAAGCTGACTATTTGTGATTTTGATACGGTGGATTTAACCAATTTGCAGCGGCAGATTATTCACACCACGCAATCAGTTGGTATTAATAAAGCTGTTTCTGCGCAGCAAACTATTTACGAGATTAACCCCGAAGTTACCATACAAACTGTTCAGCAAAAATCGACTGAAGCTGAGTTTAAGGTGCTGGCAGCAAATGTCGATGTGGTGATTGATTGCAGT
>JANXWL010000123.1 GCA_025351225.1 Methylotenera sp.
TTTACCAATTGCGCCGCAAAATGGGCATGTTGTTTCAGCAGGGCGCGCTGTTTACCGATTTATCGGTGTATGAAAACGTGGCTTTCCCCATGCGTGAACATACCGATTTGCCTGAGAGCATGATTCACGATTTGGTGCTAATGAAGCTAAATGCAGTTGGCCTGCGCGGCGCACATCAACTGAAACCAACCGAGCTTTCTGGCGGCATGGCGCGGCGTGTGGCTTTGGCGCGTGCTATTGCGCTAGACCCCGATATTATTATGTATGATGAGCCGTTTGCAGGCCTAGATCCAATCTCAATGGGTGTGATTTGCGATTTAATTCGCACGCTTAACGATGCGCTTGGTGCAACTTCTATTATTGTGTCGCACGATGTTAAAGAAACATTCTCAATTGCTGATTATGTGTATTTTGTGGCCAATGGTACAGTGGCGGCAGAGGGCACGCCAGACGATTTGCGACAATCGAATTTACCGTTTGTGCATCAATTTGTGCATGGCGAAAAAGATGGCCCTGTGCCGTTTCACTATGCAGCCGCTGATTATAAAACCGAATTGCTGGGCTTTGAAAAGCGCGCATTTGAAAACACAAGGCGCGAAGAATGATTCACTCTAAATTATTAGTAAGCGCAATTCGCACCTTGCGCAATATTGGCGGCCGCTTTACTGACCGTATTTGGCGGCTGGGTGCAGGTGCGCGCTTGTTTGGTTTAATATTGGTTTCATCTGGCGAGTGTTTACGCCGTCCGCGTTTGGTGATTCGCGAAGTGTATTTTACAGGCGTGTTATCGCTGATTATTATTCTAGTTTCGGCTTTTTTTGTGGGCATGGTGCTTGGTCTGCAAGGTTATAATACGCTGCAACGCTATGGCTCGTCTGAGGCAATTGGCGTATTAGTGGCGCTAGCATTGGTGCGTGAGCTTGGCCCTGTGGTGACTGCGCTGCTGTTCGCTGGACGGGCAGGTACGGCGATTACCGCAGAGATCGGATTAATGAAAGCCACTGAACAATTATCAGCCATGGAGATGATGGCAGTTAGCCCAATTGCGCGCGTACTTGCACCGCGGTTTTGGGCGGGTGTGATTGCCATGCCTATTTTGGCAGCATTGTTCTGCATGGTAGGCGTATTAGGTGGCTATATGGTTGCGGTACCGCTTATTGGTGTGGATGCAGGTGCTTTTTGGTCGCAAATGCAGGCCAGTGTTGATTGGCAGCACGATATTTTAAATGGTATGTTTAAAAGCTTGGTGTTTGGCGTGGCTTGTACGATTATTGCAATATTCGAAGGCTACGATGCGCCACCCACGGCAGAAGGCGTAAGCCGAGCCACAACGCGCACAGTGGTGACATCTTCACTAGTGATATTGGGTTTAGATTTCATATTAACCTCTTTTATGATTGTTATATAAAACTTTATAATTAAAATTAATCTTAAAAGATTTAACTTGTGAATTAAATTAATCTTAAAAGATTTAACTTGTGAATTAAATTAATCTTAAAAGATTTAACTTGTGAATTAAATTAATCTTAAAAGATTAATTTTTGTAGGAGCAAAAAATGGAAAGAACAACAATTGATTTATGGGTAGGTATTTTTGTGGCGCTTGGCGTAGCGGCCTTGCTGGGATTGGCCATGAAGGTAGGCAACCTAACCACTAACAATATTGGCGCAACCTATACGGTAACTGCCAACTTTGAAAATATTGGCGGCTTAAAACCGCGTGCACCTGTTAAAAGTGCTGGCGTTGTAGTTGGGCGAGTTAGCGACATTAAATTTGACCCTGCAACTTACGAGGCAGTGGTGAGTCTGAGCGTGGACAAACGTTACGCTTTTCCTAAAGATACCTTTGCAAGTATTTTTACTGCTGGACTGCTGGGTGAGCAATATATTGGCTTAGAGGCAGGTGGTGACGATGCTAAACTAGCAAATGGTGATAAAATCATCAAAACGCAAGATGCGGTTGTGCTAGAAAAAATGATTAGTCAATTTTTATATAACAAGGCATCAGAAAGTAAAGATGCTGCGCCTGAAGCAAAGGCAGAATCAACCAAAACGTCGGATGACGCGTTAGGTGCAAATCCTTTAGATAGTTTAACTAAAGCAGCACCGGCTACCCCTATAAAGTAATCATAAAATAAACGCATTAAATAAAAGTACTAAAAGTTTTTAAAAAAAGGATTTTAAATATGTTGAAACGTTTAATAATTGGCTTATGTTTGTTAAGTTTTAGTGTGGCAAGCTTTGCAGTAGAAGCACCTGATGAATTGGTAAAACGCACCGCTGAAGATGTATTGACAATTGTCAAAGCCGATAAAGATATTCAAGCTGGCAATCAAGAAAAGCTGTTTGCGCTAGCCCAAGAAAAAATCTTGCCAAACTTTAGTTTTGATAAAGTTTCGCGTTTGGTACTGGGTAAAAATTGGACAAAAGCAACACCAGACCAAAAAATGGGTTTTCAGGCTGAATTTAAATCACTGCTGATTCGCACCTATGCTACTGCGCTATCAAAATACAAGAATCAAAGTATTGAATATGCACCACTACGCATGGCAGACGGCGCTACGACAGCGACTGTTAAAACGTCTATTGTGCAGCCAGGCGGCCAGCCAATTGCTGTCAACTATACGCTAGAAAAGCAATCGGACGCGTCATGGAAGGTGTACGACATTGTGATTGAAGGCGTGAGTTTGGTAACCAATTACCGCGGCCAATTTGCACAAGAAATTCGCCAAAATGGACTAGATAGCTTAATTAAAAAACTTGCTGATAAGAATAAAGCTGCTGGTGTAAAAGCCAGCTAGTTAAAAAATAATGGCTCAAATTGCACAAGTTGATAATTGCTGGCGCCTAAGTGGCGATGTGGTTGTAGGCACAACAAAAGCTATTTTAAATACCAGCCAAGGCTTTTCAATTGCAAGCGATACTAAGATTGATTTTGCGCAAGTAACCGACATTGACACTACTGCATTAAGCTTGATTTTAGAGTGGAAACGGCGCGCAAAAACACAGAATAAAACACTAACTTTTGTGAATCTGCCAGCTAACTTAAATAGTTTGGCAATGCTTTATGGCGTAAGTGAGTTAATTAATTAAGTTGAGCTGATTGTTGAGTTTAAAAACAGTTTGCCTTTAACCTTGTATTTGTAAGCGATAAACCCCATCATCATTGTTGGGGTTTATTTATTTTTACGCTCGTTTTTACTATCGTTGTTTTTTATTGAGTCGCAATTGACTATTCCAGCCATACAAATTAACAATATCCATAAGCAATTTGGCGATTTACAAGCGCTAAATGGCATCGATTTAACCATTAACCAAGGTGAGTTTTTTGGTCTGCTCGGACCAAATGGCGCAGGTAAATCTACGTTAATCAACGTTATGGCAGGCTTACTAAAGCCAACTCAAGGCAATGTAGCGATTATGGGACATGATACGGTGAACGCGTACCAAGCTGCACGCATGGCGCTGGGCGTGGTGCCTCAGGAATTGGTATTTGATCCGTTTTTTAATGTGCGCGAAATGCTGCGTTTTCAGGCGGGTTATTTTGGCCGTGGTCGTGAGAATGATGTGTGGGTGGATGAGGTTATCGAAAGTTTAGGCTTAACTGATAAGGCGCATACTAATATGCGCAAACTTTCTGGCGGCATGAAACGCCGCGCGTTAATCGCACAAGCCTTAGTGCATAAGCCACCAGTGATTGTGCTAGACGAACCTACAGCAGGCGTGGATGTTGAGCTGCGGCAAATGCTGTGGCAATTTATTAAGCGTTTAAATAAAGATGGTCACACCATTATTTTAACTACGCATTATTTAGAAGAAGCCGAAACTTTGTGCGAGCGCGTGGCTATGATGAAAGATGGAAAAATTGTTGCGCTTGATACCACGGCAAATTTACTCAGCAAATTACCAGGTAAGAATTTACGCCTAGTATTGGGCGAAGCCACCTTGCCAACAACACTATTCCCGATGCTAAAAAGCGGCCAAAATGGTGTATTTACTTTGGCTTTAACCGAGTTAAGTCAGATTGAATTTGCCCTAAGCGAGCTGCGCAAAGCCAATATCGCCGTACAAGATATGCAGCTAATTGAGGCAGATTTAGAAGATGTGTTTATGTCGTTAGTGGGCGTGCATGCCAATGAAAAGGCAATTGCATGAAACTAATAGATGACATGATTTCGCCCGCATGGCGCGGCACCTATACACTGTTTAAAAAAGAGCTGTTTCGCTTTTGGCGCGTAGCGTTTCAAACGGTCGCCTCACCCATACTCACGGCGCTGCTCTATTTGCTCATATTTTCGCACGCGCTAGAAGGCCATGTGCAAGTGTATAAAGGCGTGCAATATCAAGCGTTTTTAATTCCTGGCCTTATTATGATGTCGCTGTTGCAAAACGCGTTTGCCAATAGCTCGTCCAGCCTAGTGCAAAGCAAAATCATGGGCAGCATTGTATTTGTGCTGCTTACGCCGATTTCTTACCTACAGTTTTTTTGCGCGTTTTTGGCAGCTGCTATTATTCGTGGTGTGCTGGTGGGCTTTAGTATTTACGTTGTGGCGATATGGTTTGTCGATTTACCCATTACGCACCCCGCATGGATATTGGCGTTTGCGCTATTAGGCAGCGCACTGTTAGGTACATTTGGCATTATTGCAGGCATTTGGGCGGACAAGTTTGACCAAATGGCGGCGTTTCAAAACTTTGTGATTATGCCGCTCACGTTTTTATCGGGCGTGTTTTATTCAATCCATAGCTTGCCGCCTATTTGGCAAGCAATTTCCAAATTTAATCCATTTTTTTATATGATTGATGGCTTTAGGTACGGCTTTTTTGGGCAAGGTGATATTTCGCCTTGGATAAGTTTAACCGTTGTTACTGCATTCTTATTGGTATTAGCATGGCTGTGCCTAAAAATGTTAAAATCAGGTTATAAATTACGTGGTTAATTGATAACGAATAAAAAGTAAAATTGTGTGGCTAATGTATAGCGAGCAAATGGTAAAGTTAAGAGGTTAATAAGTAGATGTTAAGCGCAGCGCAATTAGAGAGTTATATCACGCAAGGTTTGGCCTGCGATTTCATTCAAGTAATAGGCGACGATGGTACGCATTTTGATGCGGTGATTGTAAGTCCAGCGTTTGAGGGTAAGCGCATGGTGCAACAACATCAGCTTGTTTACGCTGCCCTAGGTGACCGTATGCGTGCAGAGATTCATGCGCTTGGCATGAAAACTTATACCCCGCAGCAATGGCAAGATTTGAATGTAAAGAATTAGACCTAACGAATTGAATTAATTGAGTAATGGAGAAAGCAATGGACGCACAAGCACAAATTAAACAAACAGTGACTACCAATGATGTGGTGCTGTACATGAAAGGCAATCCAAAGTTTCCGCAGTGTGGTTTTTCTAACATGGCGACACAAATTTTAGATGCCTGTAACGCACAATATATCTCAGTAGATGTATTGCAAGACCAAGGTGTACGCGAGGGTATCAAGCAATATGCTAACTGGCCAACGATTCCGCAATTGTATGTAAAAGGCGAGTTTATTGGCGGTAGCGACATTATGCGTGCCATGTATGAAAGTGGCGAGCTACAAACCTTGCTGGCAGGCGAATAGGTCTTGCAGAAACTAATCATTCAAGGCGGCTTTGCGCTTAAAGGCGAGCTAACGGTTTCTGGCGCAAAAAACGCCGCATTGCCTATTTTGTGTGCTTCTCTGTTGGCTGAAACACCGCTGCATTTAAGCAGCGTTGCTGCGCTAAAAGATATTGATACCACCATCAAGCTGCTCGACACAATGGGCGTAAAGGTTGTTCGCGAAGCCGATAAAGTGACGCTAGATGCCAGCGATGTTCAATCGTTTGAAGCAACTTACGAAATGGTGAAAACCATGCGTGCGTCTATTTTGGTGCTAGGCCCTCTACTGGCGCGCTTTGGCACGGCACGCGTTTCCTTGCCTGGCGGTTGCGCCATTGGCTCGCGCCCTGTCGATTTACACATAAAAGGCTTGCAAGCAATGGGTGCGGCGATTCATATTACGCATGGCTATATACAAGCCAGCACGCTACACTTGCCTAATCGCCGCTTGCAAGGCGCGCGTTATTATATGGATGTTGTTACCGTAACAGGCACTGAAAACTTGATGATGGCGGCAAGCTTGGCGGAAGGTAAAACCGTGCTAGAAAACGCCGCTAAAGAGCCAGAAGTAGTTGATTTAGCCGAATGTTTAATTAAGATGGGTGCCAACATTACGGGCGCAGGCACCGATGTGATTACGATTGTTGGTGTCGAGAAGTTACACGGTGCGAGCCACAATATTGTGTGCGATCGCATAGAAGCGGGCACTTATATGGTTGCCGCCGCCATGACAGGTGGTGACGTACTGCTAAACAATGTGCGGCCAGATTTATTAGATGCGGTGATTGAAAAGCTGCGCGAAGCGGGCGCCGATGTAAAATGCACAAAAAATACTATTCATGTAAAAAGTGACGGCAAATTAAAAGCGGTGAATATACGCACGGCGCCGCACCCTGCTTTTCCCACTGATATGCAAGCGCAGCTGATGGCGCTAAATGTGGTGGCGACAGGCGTAGCGAAAGTCACGGAAACTATTTTTGAAAACCGCTTTATGCATGTGCAAGAGCTGCAACGCTTAGGCGCAGATATTAGCATTGATGGCAACACTGCCTTGGTAAAAGGCGTGGCACAATTAGATGGCGCAATTGTCATGGCGACTGATTTACGTGCCTCTGCCAGCCTTGTATTAGCAGGCTTGGTGGCCAAAGGTGAAACGGTGATTGAACGTATTTATCATCTTGATCGCGGCTATGAGTATTTGGAAGAGAAATTAACTAAACTGGGCGCAAAAGTGCGCCGCGCAAACTAAAGGACATTGCCACAGAGAACACAGAGGTCACAGATAAAACCAATCTATATTTAGCAGTAGTTTCTTAATATGCCAAATGGCTAAACAGCACTAGAATTAGTAAGAGTAAGGTTTTTAATTTTTTTTCATGATTAGTGATGACTTATAAAAACAATAGATTAACCTATAATTTTGTTGCCAGCAGTCATCAATATAGGGCAAAAATAAGTGTTATATTTGATTGATAGTTTTTGATTTCCTCTGTGTTCTCTGTGACCTCTGTGGCTTAAATAAATATGATTACTATCGCACTCTCAAAAGGCAGGATATTCGAAGAAACCACGCCATTACTGGCGGCGGCGGGTATTCGCGCGCTGGAAGATCCTGAATCTTCACGCAAGCTTATTATTGGCACTAACCGCGATGATGTAAGGTTAATTATTGTGCGCGCAACCGATGTGCCCACTTACGTGCAGTACGGCGCGGCTGATTTAGGCATCGCAGGCAAAGATGTGCTGGATGAGCATGGCGGTGAGGGTTTATATCAGCCGCTCGATTTACAAATTGCTAAATGCAAAATGATGGTAGCGGTTCGTGAGGGTTTTGATTACGAAGCCAGTATTCGCCAAGGCGCCCGCTTAAAAGTGGTGACCAAGTATGTGAAAACTGCGCGTGAGCACTTTGCCGCAAAAGGCATGCATGTCGATTTAATCAAACTTTATGGCTCGATGGAATTAGGTCCATTAGTTGGGCTGGCGGATGTGATTGTCGATTTAGTCAGCACAGGCGGGACGCTTAGAGCGAACAATTTGAAGGCCGTAGAAGAAGTTGGTGATATCAGCTCTCGGCTGGTGGTGAATCAAGCGTCGTTAAAGCTTAATCGCGCTCAATTACAGCCGATTATTGAAAGCTTTGCTAGCGCCATCAATCAATAGTCATTTAGGCTTATAGAATGAAAATTAGACGTTTATCCACCCAAGATGAGTCATTTGATGCTGATTTAAAAGCGCTTTTGGCATTTGAAACCGCGCAGGATGATTCTATTGATGTGGTTGTGGCAGGCATTTTAAAAGACGTAAAAGCGCGTGGCGATGCTGCAGTTTTAGAGTACACCAATCGTTTTGATAAAACCAACGCTAGCAGTTTGGCTGAGCTTGAGGTTAGTAAAATAGAATTAACCGCCGCATTAAACGGCCTGCCAGCTAATCAGCGCGCGGCCTTGCAAGCAGCGGCTGATAGAGTGCGTAGCTATCACGAAAAACAAGTAATGCAATCGTGGAGCTACACCGAGCCAGATGGCACGTTACTTGGCCAACAAATTACGCCACTAGACCGCGTCGGTTTGTACGTCCCTGGGGGCAAAGCGGCTTATCCTTCCTCGGTGTTGATGAATGCGATTCCTGCCAAAGTGGCAGGTGTGGGCGAACTGATTATGGTAGTGCCAACGCCCAATGGCGAAAAAAATGCCCTGGTATTGGCTGCCGCGGCTATTGCTGATGTTGATCGCGTGTTTTGCATCGGCGGTGCGCAAGCGGTTGGTGCACTGGCGTATGGTACGCAAACGATTCCGCAAGTGGATAAAGTAACGGGTCCAGGCAATGCTTATGTCGCCGCCGCCAAGCGCCGTGTATTTGGCGTGGTGGGCATTGATATGGTGGCGGGGCCATCGGAGATTTTGGTGATTTGTGACGGTAAAACCAATCCTGACTGGATTGCTATGGATTTGTTCAGCCAAGCTGAACATGATGAGCTGGCGCAGGCGATTTTGCTTAGTGATGATGCAGTATTTTTAGATAAAGTAGCTGCTAGCATGGCCAAACTGGTCGAAACCATGCCGCGCAAAAACATCATTAACACCTCGATTACCGACCGTGGTGCGTTGATTCTTACTAAATCGTTAGACGAGGCCATTGAAATTAGCAATTACATTGCGCCAGAACATTTGGAGTTGTCAGTCGAAAATCCGCTCGAGATGAGCAAAAAAATTAAACACGCTGGTGCGATTTTTATGGGTCGAGATACCTGCGAGGCGCTTGGCGATTACTGCGCAGGGCCAAACCATGTGCTACCAACCTCGCGCACAGCACGCTTTAGCTCGCCATTAGGTGTATACGATTTTCAAAAACGCTCCAGCTTAATTTTTGCGTCTAGTGAAGGCGCACAAAAGCTTGGCCAAATCGCTTCAACATTAGCGCATGGCGAAGGCTTGCAGGCGCATGCAAAATCGGCAGAGTATCGTTTAAAAGACTAAACATCAGCCACAGAGAACACAGAGCCCGCAGAGAAAAACCAAGCCATCCTCTGAATTAATAGCTGGCCAATGCTTTTTTCCGAGTACTCTGTGACCTCTGTGGCAAAAAGAAAGAAATAGAAAATGAGTAAATTTTGGAGCGATGTTGTTCGCAATCTCACGCCTTATGTGCCAGGTGAGCAGCCAAAGGTCGAAAATCTCGTCAAGCTGAATACTAACGAAAACCCGTATGGCCCTGGCAGCCAAGTAATACGTGCCTTGCAGGCAGAGGCGGCAGAAACGTTGCGGCTGTATCCAGACCCGAACTCAGAACAATTAAAAGCAAAGATCGCCGAGTATTTTAGCCAAAAGCATTTTGATTTGAAGCCCAACCAAGTATTTGTGGGTAACGGCTCAGATGAAGTGCTGGCGCATACGTTTCAAGCATTTTTTAAGCACGATAGGCCGTTACTATTCCCTGATATTAGCTATAGTTTTTATCCTGTTTATTGTGGTTTATATGGCATTGAGTTTGAAACCATTGCTTTGAATAGCCATTTTGAAATTGATGTGAATGATTATGATAGGCCAAACGGTGGTGTGATATTTCCTAACCCAAACGCACCAACTGGCGTGCCTTTGCCGCTGGTAGAGATTGAAAAACTGTTAAAATTTAATACAGAATCGGTCGTTGTCATCGACGAAGCTTATGTGGATTTTGGCACAGAATCAGCCGTTAAGCTGATTAATGCTTACCCTAATTTATTGGTCACACATTCGCTTTCAAAAGCACGCTCGTTAGCGGGTTTGCGCGTGGGCTATGCACTGGGGAATCCTGACTTAATCGAAGCATTGATTCGTGTGAAAGATAGCTTTAATTCGTATCCAATTGATCGATTTGCCGAAGCTGGTGCAATCGCTTCGTTTGAAGATGAGGCTTATTTTAAAGAAACCACTGCAAAAGTGATTGCCACTAGAGCCGCATTAATAAAAGACTTGCTAGCGTTAGATTTTGAAGTATTGCCATCGGGCGCTAATTTTATTTTCGCTAAACATAAAACCCGTAATGGCGCAGAACTGACGCAACAGTTGCGCGACAAAAGTATCATCATTCGGCACTTTAAAAAGCCGGCACGTATTGCACCTTATTTGCGCATTACGATTGGCACCGACACCCAATCTACACAGCTTATTGCAGCACTCAATGAAATCTTAAATAGATGATTATTAAGATTGTTGATTCGATTTAGCTAATAATGTTGAAAAGAAAACCTATTTGCGGTTATCATGCTGAAATGTACAAAATGTGCAAATGGTATTTTGTAAAATTTAATTAATTTATCAAAACATTAACTACAAAATATTAAATTTTTAATCGAATATTACACTTTAGTTCGGAGGAAGCATCATCATGGCACAAACCCAAATGGCACTAGATTCACTCGATTTTGACGCAACAGTTGCATTGGCAACCAAAGTTGCTCCACACGTGGACATTCTTGAAATCGGTACTCCTTGCATTAAACATAATGGCATTGAGTTGCTAAAAACATTGCGCGCTAAATTTCCAAACAACAAAATTTTAGTTGATTTGAAAACAATGGATGCTGGTTTCTACGAGGCTGAGCCATTCTACAAAGCGGGTGCAGATATTTGCACAGTATTAGGTACAGCAGATATCGGTACAATCAAAGGCGTAATTGACGTTGCCAACAAGTATGGCAAAATGGCGCAAGTAGATTTGATTAACGTAGCTGATAAAAAGGCACGCACATTAGAAGTGGCTAAATTAGGCGCACACATCATTGGCGTGCATACTGGTTTGGATCAACAAGCTGCTGGCCAAACGCCATTCGCTGACTTGGCTTTGGTAACAAGTTTAAACACAGGCGCTAAAATATCGGTAGCTGGTGGTGTTAAAGCGGCAACTGTGCGTCAAGTAGTGGATGCAGGTGCAGATATTGTAGTGGCAGGCGCAGCGATTTATGGTGCAGCAGATCCAGCCGCTTCAGCTGCTGAAATCACTGGTTTAGCACGTGGTAGTTCTGCAGCAGCGGGTGGCATGGGTAAATTTTTACCTTGGGCGTTAATCGCAGGCGCAGTATTGCTAGGTTTGTACATCCTCTTTGGCCATAAAAAAGCTGAAGAAACACCAGCAGCTGGCGCAGCGGTTGAACAAACAGCGCCAGCAGCAACTGATGCGGCAGCTCCAGCTGAAGCAGCTCCGGCAGCGGATGCAATGGCCCCGGCTGCAGACGCAGCAGCCCCAGCTCCGGCTGCTGATGCAATGGCTCCAGCCGCTGACGCAGTAGCTCCTGCAGCAGCAGAAGCACCAAAAACAGAAGATTTAGTTGGTGCTGCAAAAGATGCAACAGGTTCAGCTAAATAAGCCAAATTAAGTAAGTCTAGGTAAGCTAAATTAAGTAGTTATTAGTTAGCCGATTAAAAAAGCCGACCATTAGGTCGGCTTTTTTATTACACCTTATGTTTAGATAAAGAATTTAGTGCGCGTGCGCTCAAGTTTGGGTTAAAATACTTATAAATTATTCATTATCAAGACCTTAATGCCATGCGCAAAGCAGAAGTTACCCGCAACACCCTTGAAACGCAGATTGCTGTTGCAATTAACATTGACGGCACTGGTGTTTCACAATTCAATACAGGTTTGCCATTTTTAGATCACATGCTCGACCAAGTAGCGCGTCACGGCATGATGGATATTGCTGTTACAGCCAAAGGCGATTTGCATATTGATGCGCATCACACTGTGGAAGATATTGGTATTACGCTTGGACAGGCATTTACAAAGGCTTTGGGTGATAAAAAAGGTATCAATCGTTATGGCCACGCTTATGTGCCGTTAGACGAGGCTTTGAGCCGTGTTGTGCTGGATTGCTCAGGTCGTCCAGGGCTAGAGTTTAGCTGCGAGTTTACACGTGCGGCAATTGGTGAGTTTGATGTGGATTTGTTTCACGAATTCTTTCAAGGCTTTGTGAATCACGCTAATGTGACTTTGCATATCGACAACCTAAAAGGTAATAACTCACACCACCAGGCCGAGACGATATTTAAAGCGTTTGGCCGCGCGCTGCGCATGGCAACGACATATGATGAACGCATGTCAGGCATTATGCCGTCCACCAAAGGCTCTCTATAAAAGCTCGATAGGCTTTAATTTTAAGACTTTAATTTTAAGACTTTAATTTTAAACAATAGAAATGCAAAAAGTAAATATTGCGGTTGTTGATTACGGCATGGGCAATTTGCGCTCAGTGTCTAAGGCTATTGAGCATGTAGCCTCTGGCAAGTCTGTTGTCGTGACGAGCGATTCAGACGTCATTCAACAGGCTGAGCGCGTCGTTTTTCCAGGCCAAGGGGCGATGCCAGATTGTATGCGTGAATTAGATGCGCGTAATCTGCGCGAGGTGATTATTGATGCTGCAAAAAATAAACCTTTTTTGGGTATTTGTATTGGCATGCAATTATTATTTGACCATTCCGAAGAAGGTGATACCGTGGGCTTGGGTTTGCTTAAAGGCAATGTTAAACGTTTTGCCGAAAAGCTAGTAGACAATAGCGGTGACAAGTTAAAAGTGCCACACATGGGCTGGAATCAAGTTTTTCAAACGACTAATAATCAAAAGCAAGTACACCCTTTGTGGGCAGGCATTGCCGATGCAACACGGTTTTACCATGTGCATAGCTACTATGCAGCACCGTTAGATAGCGCAGCTGTTATAGCAGGCGAGACGGAATATCCTAGTCGATTTACTAGCGCGGTTGCGCGTGATAATATTTTTGCAACGCAGTTTCACGTAGAAAAAAGTGCGCAAGCTGGCTTGCAATTGCTCGCTAACTTTGTAAACTGGAAACCTTAACTTACTTCAATTTTTTTCACAATTTAACTAATACAATCCTTTAATAATAACCATGCTAATTATCCCTGCAATTGACCTCAAAGATGGCCACTGTGTACGTTTAAAACAAGGCCTAATGGAGGAGTCCACCGTGTTCTCTGAAGACCCAGGCGCCATGGCGCGGCATTGGGTAGACCAAGGTGGCAAACGACTGCATTTGGTCGATTTAAACGGAGCATTTGCGGGTAAGCCAATCAACGAGGCGGCCATTAAGTCTATTATAGCCGCGGTGAAAGGCGAAATTCCGATTCAATTGGGTGGCGGCATTCGTGATTTAGAAACCATAGAACGCTATTTGGATGACGGTATTGATTATGTGATTATTGGCACGGCGGCAGTAAAAACGCCTGGCTTCTTGCACGAGGCTTGCTATGCTTTTCCAGGCCAAATTATGGTGGGCTTAGATGCGAAAGACGGCAAAGTAGCGATTGATGGCTGGAGCAAACTCACAGGCCACGACGTAATTGATTTAGCCAAAAAATTTGAAGATTACGGCGTTAACTCAATCGTTTACACTGATATTGGTCG
>JANXWL010000152.1 GCA_025351225.1 Methylotenera sp.
AGCTCAAGCGGCACACCTTTTGACCCATAACTGGCATCTTTTGGCTGTGGTCTATCGTTCCAATTCACTTGCGTCGAGTTATTGGTAGCCATAAAATCCATAAAGCGAATACAAGCAACGCCTTGCCAACGGCTTAAAAAATCAGGATTCCACGGATTTTGTTGATAAGTTGCCTCAAACTGTTTTGGTATGACGCGAATGTTTTTGATGTAATTTTGCGGATTCGTTTTGATGATATCGAGCCGAAATGCCCCTTTTTGGCCATTAACGTTGACTAATAAACGCCCTGTGTTGGTTGATTTATCTCGTTTAGCTGATTGATAAGGGTAATTTGGCACTTTAATCTCACCCTCACCCTCATACAAAATCACATAATCACCACTTGGAAAATGGCCGTTATCAAGAGAGCTAATAATAGTAGATGCCGCCATTCCAAGTGGCAGTTGGCTTACCCAGCCATCTGCATCCATCTGCAAGCCCGAATTCTTTAAATCAGAGTTTGCTAGCTCTTTACCTTCTACAAACCATGCGCGCGATTGCTTAAACAGGTCAACAAACGGAAACTCAGTGGTCCAATCGACAATGCCCGCCAAATTAATACCTAACTTTGTATTGGCGGTAGGCGACACTTTTTTATGAACGAGTTGACGCGCTGAAGCAAAACCAAACACTGCCGTAACGGCTGCAGCCGCTGACAACGTGAAGTTTCGTCTGGATTTATTCATCTTTTAAATGTATACATCTCTATATTATGGCGCAATTGCTTTTAAGGCATTAGGTGCAAACACGCCTTTTTCAGTAATGATGCCAGTGACCAACCTTGCAGGCGTGACATCAAATGCGGGGTTGGCTGCACTTGATTCAATCGGGATTACGCGTACACTTTGTATGCTGCCATCGACTGCCAAGCCTTTTATAATGGTCACTTCTTCGCTATCGCGTTCTTCAATTGTAATTTCTTTTAGGCCATCGCTCATCGTCCAATCGATAGTTGGGCTAGGCACAGCGGCATAAAAAGGGATTCTATGGCCAGAAACAATATTATCAAACGCCGCCAGCGCTTTTAAATAAGTACCGATTTTGTTGCAAACGTCGCCTGTTGCTGTAACACGATCCGCCCCCACGATGACCATATCCACTGCACCTTGCTGCATTAGGTGACCGCCAGCATTATCAGTAATGACCGTATGCGGCACGCCGTGCTGCGCAAGCTCCCACGCGGTTAAAAAAGCCCCCTGATTGCGTGGGCGCGTTTCATCGACCCAAACGTGAATATTTAAGCCCGCATCATGTGCAGCATAAATCGGCGCAAGTGCAGTACCAAAATCAACAGTTGCCAGCCAACCTGCGTTGCAGTGAGTGAGGATATTGAATGGTTTGTTTTTTATTAATTGGTTTTGATACGATTGTTTAATTAAGCCAAGTCCATGCTGCCCAATGGCCTGGTTTTGTGCCGCATCTTCATTGACAATATTCGCCGCCTCGCGCCAAGCAGCTAAATTGCGCTGCGTTGCTGTATTTTGCAGCACAGCTAACATGCGATTAACTGCCCAAGCTAAATTTACTGCGGTTGGGCGACTGTTTTTGAGTTTCTCTGCAACCAATAATGCATGCGCCTCAGAATCATCCTCCAGCGTTGCCAAGGCGATGCCATAGGCTGCTGCTGCACCGATTAAAGGTGCGCCTCGCACTTGCATGGTTTTAATGGCATGCACCATTTTATCCACACTATCAATGCGCACAATTTCAAACGCGAACGGCAGTTTGGTTTGATCAATAATCTCAACAAACTTGCAACGTGGGTCTGGCCAAATAGTACGAAAATATTGTGTGCCTACTTTAATTTTAATTATCCAATTTTTATGTTGGCTTTATATTCAATAAAGCAACAGTTTTGAGTGCGTTTATACAAAAAAATCATTTAAAAAAACCAATTAAAATCTTGCATTATTTTATTTTTTATTTTTTCTGCTTTTCCATCCACAAAATCTGTGGATAACTTTGTGGATTACTGTGTCTTAAAAACGTAACTTACCAATTTTAAAGGCTTTTTTCTAAAAGTTCATTTTTTAATCTACTTTTTTTATTATAAAAATCAATAACTTATAATACACCCTTTGTTTATTAAGGTTTTTTTACGTTTGTTAATGTAGCACATTAAGTGGTGTGCATAAATCAGCTATTTTTGGCAAAACTTGCATCACATTTTTGCCAGTGATTTCAATGATTTGCGCAAGTTCTACCCCACGCAAATCGGCTAAAACTTGTGCAATTTTTGCCAATTCGGCTGGCGCATTCCTACCCTTAGTACCCACCCATTCTGGCGGAATATCAGGCGAGTCTGTCTCTAATACAATGCTGTCTAGAGGTAACGTTTTGGCAAGCTCACGAATTTTAAGCGCACGCGTGTAGGTCATAGCACCCCCAAAACCCAACTTAAAACCTAAATCAATAAGCGCATTTGCTTGCTGCGCGCTACCGTTAAACGCATGCGCAATGCCTCCTCGCATAGGAATTCGGCGCAGATGCTTTAATACGTCATCCACCGCTTTGCGCACATGCAAAATAACTGGTAAATCAAATGCTTGTGCAATTTTTAGCTGCTCACTAAAAAAATATTCTTGCGTTTCGCGATTTTCTTGCGTGACAAAAAAATCGAGGCCAATTTCGCCAACTGCCACCAATTTATTGTTGGGTGCTGCCAATTGCTGAGTAATTAAGGTTTTAAGCTGCGTTAAATCACTTGGCTGCGCGGCATCTACATACATAGGATGTATCCCCAAAGCGCAAACAACATGCGCATATTGTGTAGATAAATCAACAACATGTTGAAAGTTTTCACGCGCAACGGCTGGCATTACAATTAACTTAACCCCTTGATTTAATGCATTGTTTGCTACTGACTCACGATCATGATTAAACTCTGGCGCATCTAAATGACAGTGCGTATCAATGAGCATGATTGGTTGTTAACACAAGTTTAGCGCGCAGTCGAATATCGACGCCGATTTGGCGCATCTCGATGATGTCTAGATGAATAGCTTGACTCATTTGTGTCAGCTCTGGCATAGCAAACAACCCTTTAGCGGTGCTACCCATGATTTTTGGTGCGCAGTACAGCAAAACTTCATCAATCAAGCCCTGCGCCATTAAAGCGCCGTTTAAGCCCTCGCCTGCCTCAGATAATACCTCATTAATTTCGCAGCTTGCCAAGTGCCTTAGCAGTGTTTTTAAGCATACTTTACCAGCATCGTTAGGTATGCAAAGTACTTGTGCGCCTGCTGCTAATAATTGTGCTTCTTTTTGCGGATTTGACTGCGCAAAAGCAATAAGGATATTACCACTTTGCAAAATTTTTGCATCAATTGGCGTTTGTAATCGGCTATCAACAATGACTTTTAACGGTTGGCGATTAGTTTGTAAATCGCGCACCGTCATACTCGGATTGTCACTTAATACCGTGCCGATACCGGTGAGAATTGCGCATGAGCGCGCGCGCCAATGTTGTACATCTAGACGCGCAGCTTCACTAGTAATCCATTGGCTAGCGCCGTTATTTAGTGCAGTTTTGCCATCTAAACTGGCAGCGATTTTGCAACGCAAAAAAGGTAGGTTTCGTGACATACGTGAGATAAAACCTGAGTTTAGTGCACTTGCTTGGGCTTGCATTAAGCCGCTAGCGGTTTCGATGCCATTCGCTTGCAAATGTGCTAAGCCGCTGCCTGCAACCAGTGGGTTTGGGTCAACCATCGCGGCGATTACCTTTGCGATACCCGCTTCAAGCAAGGCATGGGTGCATGGAGGAGTTCGGCCAGTGTAACTGCAAGGCTCTAGTGTGACATAAGCGGTTGCATCTTTGGCAGCATTGCCAGCTTGCTTAATTGCAAAAACCTCTGCGTGCGGCTCGCCTGCTTTTAAGTGCGCGCCCTCACCTACTATTTTGCCATCTTTTACAATCACACAACCCACCCGTGGATTCGGCTGCGTTGAATATAAACCTTGCTCCGCTAGTTGCAGAGCGCGCGACATGTAGAGATGGTCGTCGGCAGTGAATGACATGCGGCTAAAAATTAAAGATTGCGTCTACAAATCGCGAATGACATCGTGAAAATCATCCACATCAGAAAAGCTTCGATACACTGAGGCAAAGCGAATATAAGCTACTTTATCCATCACTTTAAGTTCGCTCATCACACTTTCACCAAGCTCGCGCGCAGGAATTTCACGCTCGCCTAGTGCTAGCATTTTTTGCACAATATGGTCGAGCGCGCGGTCTACATACTCAGTGGGTACAGGCCGCTTATGCAAGGCACGCGTAAACGAAAGACGCAGTTTGTCGCGACTAAACTCCTCACGCGTGCCATTGGTTTTTACCACTTGCGGCAACTGCAAATCGGCAATTTCATAGGTAGTAAAACGTTTATCACAAACACTACATTTGCGGCGGCGACGAATAGAATCACCTTCATCATTCACTCTAGAATCAATGACTTGAGTGTCAGCATCACCACAAAAGGGACATTTCACTTTTTATTTTCTAACATCGTTAAGCACCATAAACAGGAAACCTAGAGGTAAGCGCATGTGCTTTATCTTTTGTGGCAGCAATCACTGCCTCATCAGTTGGATTATCCAGCACATCAGCGATTAAATTCGCTACTTGTTTCGCTTCATCTTCTTTAAAGCCACGCGTAGTAATGGCTGGCGAACCAATGCGGATGCCAGAAGTGACAAATGGACTTTCTGGGTCATTTGGGATTGCATTTTTGTTGACAGTAATATGCGCTAAACCAAGTGCAGCATCGGCCGCTTTACCTGTTAAGCCTTTTGGACGCAAATCAACCATAAACATATGTGATTCAGTGCGGCCAGAAATAATGCGCAAACCGCGTGCAGTTAAAGCCTCCGCCATTGCTTGTGCGTTTTTAATTACTTGCACCTGATACGCTTTAAACTCAGGTTGCGAGGCCTCTAAAAACGCTGTGGCTTTACCAGCGATAACATGCATCAATGGGCCACCTTGCAAACTTGGAAATACATTTGAGTTAAGTGATTTTTCAAACTCTGCTTTAGCTAAAATAATACCACCACGAGGGCCACGCAAGGTTTTGTGTGTAGTCGATGTCACAAAGTCGGCGTGTGGTACTGGATTTGGGTAAACACCAGCCGCGATTAAACCTGAATAGTGCGCCATATCCACCATAAAATATGCGCCCACTTTTTTGGCAATCTCACTCATGCGCGCCCAATCAAAACGTAACGCATAAGCAGAAGCCCCACCAATTAACAGCTTTGGTTTAGCCTCAATAGCAATGCGCTCCATTTCGTCATAGTCAATTTCTTCTTTGTCATTGAGGCCGTAAGCGACGATGTTGAATAATTTACCTGACAAATTGGCCGGCGAGCCGTGCGTTAAATGGCCACCATGTCCTAGATTCATGCCCATCACAGTGTCGCCTGGTTTTAAAATACTAAAGTAAACCGCTTGGTTCGCTTGGCTGCCAGAATGCGGCTGTACATTCGCATACTCCGCACCATACAAGGCTTTCAGGCGATCTATTGCTAACTGTTCTACTTGGTCTACATATTCACAGCCACCATAAAAACGCTTGCCTGGATAACCCTCTGCATATTTATTGGTTAGCTGCGAGCCTTGTGCTTCCATTACCGCTGGGCTGGTGTAATTTTCGGACGCAATCAACTCAATATGTTGATGTTGACGTACCACTTCAGCATCAATCATGCTGGCGAGTGCTGGATCGGCGGTGTGTAGATTGTTTGTGGTGCTAAACATAGCGTATGACTTCCCAATAAGAGTTTGCAAAAAAACTAGTCCAATAAAACCGTACTATTTAGATGTGAATAACAATGTGTAAGGCATTATTTTATCATGTCGAATTGCTGAATAACCCTTACATACGACAAATAGATGCCTAAAATAGACAATACAATCATGTATCTTATCACGCTAAGGCACGTACTTTATCTCAGTAAGTTTTGCACTAATTTGGTTCAACATGCACGAATTGATTGCATAAAATTAATTAAATATTTTTATTAAAATAATTAAGCTTATGATTATATTAAATAAAAATACTTGGCACACCGTTTGCTATTATAAACTTAGCTTGACTCTCCAAACGTTCTTCCCACTTGCCCAGCGGCTTATTCGATTAAGCGCTGGGCTTTTTTTATACAGTTTTATTATCTCGCTTTCAAAGCTGGCAGCATCCTCGCACTATAATCTCGCGCTATAATAGGCATAATCATTTGTTTTTAAGAGCGGGCTATGAAAGCGTACTATGAAATGGACTGACAGCCAGCAAATTGCCGAAGCCTTACTCGACACTCACCCAGACATAGACCCAAGCAGCGTTCGCTTTACTGATTTAATGGCTTGGGTAATGGCGTTAAATGGCTTTAATGATGCGCCCGAGCATTGTGGAGAGAAAATTCTAGAGGCTATTCAATTAGCTTGGATTGATGAATATGCTTAAGATTTGGCTAGCTTAACTTAGCGAATCGCCATTCACACAGCTATGCAAACGACTATCCTAACCACCCTGTTCTTACTGTTTGTGAAGCATTTTATATGCGACTTTCCCTTGCAAACTTGGCCTTGGATGTACCACAATAAAGGCATTTACATGCACCCTGGCGGCCTAGTGCATGCGGCTACTCACGGTGTTGGTACATTTATCGTCATGGCTTTCTATGATATTAAAGTGGCGTTGATTGCGGCCATATTTGATTTTCTGGTGCATTATCATATTGATTGGGCAAAAATGAACTTAAATGCCCGATTTAACTTAAAAGCTGACAATAGCGAATGGTTTTGGATAGCCCTAGGCCTTGATCAGCTATTGCATCATGCCACTTATTTCATTATTGTATATTACGCATTTATTTATTATAACTAAAAGTAATTTGAATTAGATTGATCTAAAACTCTATCCCAATAAAATCATGCAAACTACAAACACCCCTAAAGAAATTTTTAAAGCCTATGATATTCGCGGCATCGTTGGCAAAACCTTAACGCCAGAAATAGTCGAATCCATTGGCCACGCGCTGGGTAGTGAGGCCAAACAACGCTTACAGACCGAAATTTGCATTGGCTATGACGGCCGATTATCAGGCCCAGAGCTGGCCGATGCGCTGTCAATTGGCATTCGCAAAGCAGGCGTTAACGTGGTGAATTTAGGCATGGTGGCCACGCCGATGGTGTATTTTGCTGCGCATCACTTAAAAAACAATTGTGGCGTTATGGTTACTGGCAGCCATAATCCACCTGATTACAATGGCCTAAAAATGGTGCTAGCTGGCGAAACGCTTTCTAACGATAGCATTCAAAGTTTGCGTCATCGTATTGAATACAACCTGTTTACTTATGGCGAGGGCCTAGAGCGTAGCTACGATATTGCCCCCAACTATATCGCAGAAATTAAGGCCGATATTAACTTAACACGACCACTACAAATAACAGTTGATTGTGGCAATGGCGTGGCTGGTGCATTTGCCAAAACGCTATATAACGCCATTGGTTGCCGTGTAGATGAGCTGTTTTGCGAGGTAGATGGTCATTTCCCTAACCACCATCCTGATCCCTCTGTGCCAGAAAACTTAAATGATTTAATTAATGCGCTAAAAACCACACGATCTGAAATTGGCCTGGCTTTTGACGGTGATGGCGACAGACTGGGCGTTGTGACTAAAGAAGGCAACATTATTTATCCAGATCGTCAAATGTTGCTGTTTGCGCAAGATGTACTTAGCCGCAACACAGGCGCCACGATTATTTTTGACGTGAAATCAACGCGCAATCTTAGTCCGTGGATACGCGAATTGGGCGGCAACCCGATTATGTGGAAAACAGGGCATTCGTTGGTGAAAGCTAAAATTAAAGAAACTAACGCGGCACTAGCAGGCGAAATGAGCGGCCATATCTTTTTTAATGACAAAGATAGTAATGGCAAAAAACGCTGGTATGGCTTTGACGATGGCTTGTATGCTGGCGCGCGCTTGCTAGAGATTTTAAGCAACTTTACCAATCCATCTGAAATACTTAACAGCTTGCCCGATAGCACCAGCACGCCAGAGCAGCATATTCAGATGCAAGAAGGCGAGCCACATGCATTAATCAAAAAACTGCAAGCGCAATCTAAAGTCTCGACTAAATTTGCTGGTGCAGTAGAGATTATTACGATTGATGGCCTGCGTGTGGAATATGCCGATGGCTTTGGGTTGATGCGTGCCAGCAACACCACGCCAGTGATTGTTTTGCGCTTTGAGGCAGACTCCGAAGCTGTACTAAAACGCATACAAGCACAGTTTAGAGATGTTATTTGGGACGCCGCACCGCACGTGGCATTACCGTTTTAGCAAGCTTTAATTAACCAAAATAGCGTCACGCAACTTACTATGACAAAAAACTCGATTATTTTTGGTATGGTTTGGCTGGCCTTGGCGTTTGGCATTTACACCATTGTCGATAACATTCAAAACCCAAATAAAGCCTTTCGGTTAGGCAATAATGCAAACAGCGTCACACTAAAGCGCGGCCTAGATGGGCATTATCGGGCCGAGGCACTCATCAATAATCAAAAAGTCGATGTACTGATTGACACTGGTGCAACTGGCGTTGCCATTTCGCAAGCGGTTGCCGATAAACTCAATTTAAAAAGTATTGATGCTATACGTACTAACACCGCCAATGGCGATGCCGTAGGCTATATGGTTCGGCTGCAATCTGTAAAAGTAGGCGGCGTGGAAGCACAAAACGTGGCTGCCATGATTGCACCTGGTTTAGATGGCGACGTGTTGCTTGGCATGAGTTATTTAGGCCGCATGGACGTGCGGCTTTATAAAAATGAGATGACCATTAAGCAAGTCGAGTAGACTTAATCCATGCAAAATATTGTTTTTAAACAAACTATTTTAACTCTATAAAGATATTTGTAAGTAATCTTAAGTTAGCTATGACTAATGGTGGCTAGCTAGCAAACTTAACTTACAAGCCAATCAAAATTTTTAGGAGAATTAAAATGACCGTTCAATTTAAAAAAGTAGCAATTATTAGTGGTATGTTGTTGTCAATTGCAGCAATTTCTTTACCTGTTTTTGCAGCAGATGCAATGGTAGGCACAGGTGGTTATGCACGCCAATTGCATAAAATGGAAATGATGAAAATGTTCGATGCCAATGGTGACCATATGGTGACTAAAGAAGAGTATGACGAATACTATGGCAAAATTTTTGATGAACTCGATACCGACCACGATGGGTCAGTAGATGCAACCGAGTGGAAAGGTCCTTCAAAAAATTCTAAATTAGACTTAACCACAGGTGGCTATAGCCGTGAATTACGCAACATGAAAATGATGGGTAAAATGGATGCCGATGGCGACCATAAAGTGACTAAAGATGAGTTTTTAGCTTTCCATAATGATGTATTTACTACAATGGACAAAAAGGGTGATGGCCAAATCACTGCAAATGAGTGGCTAGGAAAACACTTATAAATAACGAAGGTTAATAACAATAAAATAAAGCCAGCAATTGCTGGCTTTATTTTAGGTACTTTTAAGTAATGACTGTAGGCGAGTAATCACAGCTTACTAGGCAATCTCAGTTTACTAAGTGATTACAGTAGGTAAGCCACGTGCAGACCTTTGTTTTAATTGAGATATTTCTTCTGCAATCTCAATCATTTCAGCCAAAGCTACTTGTGCATCACAATGATGATTGGCTACATTTGGCTCAAACGCTTCTAAATAAATGCGTACCGTTGCGCCCTCTGTGCCCGTGCCCGATAGCCGAAACACAATGCGCGAACCATCGGTGAATAAAATGCGCACACCCTGCCCTGTGCTGATGCTGCCATCAATTGGGTCGGTATAGCTAAAATCATCTGCAGTTTTGACATAGTATTTGCCAAACTTTTGATTTGGTAAGCTAGTGAATTGCGATTTAATATGTGTCATAACACTATTGGCGATATCGCTTGGCACTGCTTCGTAATCGTGGCGTGAATACACATTGCGGCCATATTCTAGCCAATGACTCTTTACAATATCCTCTACACTTTGCTTTTTAGCAGCGATAATGTTTAGCCAACACAACACTGCCCATAAACCATCTTTCTCACGCACATGATTGCTACCAGTGCCAAAGCTTTCTTCACCGCACAGTGTTACTTTGCCTGCATCCATTAAGTTGCCAAAAAATTTCCAACCAGTTGGCGTTTCGTAACATGGAATATTCAGTTTTATAGCCACTCTATCCACCGCACCGCTGGTGGGCATGCTGCGTGCAACGCCGCTTAAGCCTTGTTTGTAGGCAGGTATTAATGTGGCATTTGCGGCAATCACCGCCAAACTGTCCGATGGTGTAACAAAAAATCTATTGCCTAAAATCATGTTGCGGTCGCCATCACCATCAGATGCTGCACCAAAATCCACATCTTTTGTCGAGTATAAGGCCGCTACCAACTCATGTGCATACGTTAAATTAGGGTCAGGATGACCACCACCAAAAGTTTCGCTCACTTCACAATTCATTAAGCAGTTTTGTGGTGCGCCAAGACGATTCACAAAAAGCTCTTTAGCATAAGGCCCAGTCACGGCATGCATCCCATCAAACTTCAGCTTAAAGTCAGACTGCAACAGCAATTTAATTGCCGAAAAATCAAACATGCTAGCCATTAAATCGGCATAATCAGTCACTGGGTCAATGACTTGCACAGCAAAGCCATCCAATTGCATTTCGCCAATGATATCAATATTAACATCCGAAAAATCGGCAATTTTATAGGTGCTGATGACTTTACTTTTAGCAAAAATCGCTTCAGTAATTTTTTCTGGCGCAGGCCCGCCGTTGGGCGTATTGTACTTTATGCCAAAATCCTCTGTTGGCCCAGCAGGGTTATGGCTAGCCGATAAAATAATGCCGCCTAAGGTATTGTATTGGCGAATAATATGCGATGCAGCAGGTGTCGATAAAACACCGCTCTGCCCTACAATTACTTTAGCAAAACCATTGGCAGCCGCCATTTTAATAATGGTTTGAATGGCAGTAGAATTATAATAACGCCCATCGCCACCCAGCGTTAATGCGGTATTTGGGGTAATTTCTATCGAATCAAAAATGCTTTGCACAAAGTTTTCGAGGTAATGTGGCTGCTGAAAAACAGTCACTTTTTTGCGCAAACCAGAAGTACCTGGTTTTTGGTCTAAAAATGGCTGCGTGCGAATAGTTTGAATGGTCATTTTAATCCTTATTAACGACTAAAATTATAGTCGAAAAGCTGCGTACACTGCTTTATCAGTAGCATTTTTCACAATTATTGGTGAGCATGGCAGCAATTTATAGTAAATTTTAAGGTAAAATAGCGTTTGGCGGGCCTCCCCCGCATTGTAAAGTAGCCAATCTGGTCAGATGCGGAAGCAAGCAGCCACAACTACCAAGCAAGTGCCGGGGGCAAGGCTCGCCTCTCATTCCTAATCAAAAATAACGGCGTTATCGCGTTTTGCCGTACAAAAACGTACTGCCTGCAACGCTCTGCCTTGTTCTTTTTGATTTTGCTACAGCGCAAAATTAACTCTAATTTGTTTTAGTCTAATGTCGAGTTTTCAGCTAAAATTCAGACTATGTCATATCTCGTTTTAGCGCGTAAATATCGCCCCAAATCTTTCGAAACCTTAGTCGGTCAGCCGCATGTGGTGCGCGCGCTCACTAATGCGCTCACGCAGCAACGTTTGCATCACGCTTACTTGTTTACTGGCACACGCGGCGTGGGTAAAACGACGATTGCGCGCATTTTAGCCAAATCACTTAATTGCGAAACAGGCATCACCGCCACGCCTTGCGGTGTATGCAATGCCTGTACTGAGATTGATCGCGGTCGTTTTGTGGATATGCTGGAAGTAGACGCCGCAAGTAATACGCAAGTGGATGCCATGCGTGACTTGCTAGATAACGCGCAATACGCACCAACAGTTGGTCGCTTTAAAGTCTACATTATTGACGAAGTGCATATGCTATCCAAAAGTGCCTTTAATGCCATGCTAAAAACGCTAGAAGAGCCACCAGCACACGTTAAATTCATTTTGGCCACTACTGACCCCCAAAAAGTGCCTGTAACCGTGCTAAGCCGCTGCTTGCAGTTTAATTTGCGGCAAATGGCCAGCCAAACCATTAACGAGCATTTGCAAAATGTGCTTGGCCAAGAAAATATCGCTTTCGAGGCTGCGGCAATCAGTCTGATTTCACGTGCGGCAGCGGGCAGTATGCGCGATGCACTATCGCTCACCGATCAAGCCATTGCTTATGGCAACCAAACTGTGAGCGAGGCTGAGGTGCGTAGCATGCTGGGTGCGATTGACCAAAGCTACTTGTATGACATTATTCACGCCTTGATTCAAAACAATGGATCAGCCTTAATTGAAAAAGCGCAAAGTATGCAAATGCGCAACATTTCGTTTGAAGCAGCATTAAATGATTTGGCGATTATTTTGCACCAAATTGCCATGGTGCAAACCGTGCCAGAAACACTGGCTAACGATTTGCCAGAGCGCGCTGTGTTACTAGATTTAGCACAAAAATTAAGCCCAGAAACCTTGCAGCTTTATTATCAAATCGCCCTGCTTGGCCGCCGCGATATTGGCCTAGCGCCAGATGAATATGCAGGCTTTACCATGAGCTTATTACGCATGCTGGCGTTTGCACCAACAGAAAAATTAGGCGAAAAGTTAACGTCGCAGCCAACCTCAAAAACGCCGGCTACAAATTCCATGCCTCCGCAAACCAATACCAGTGCGGCATCTACAGCAGAGCCTATAATAGTACAAGTTGCACCCAAACCAGAAGTGCTCGTTATTGCGCCACCTTCGATTGATCTGGCCGTTAATGAGGCACAAAATAAAAGCTTTAATGGCGATTGGCGTGGCTTGATTGAGCAAAACTTAAAGCTTGGCCTAGCGCGTGCATTGGCACAAAATTGTGAATTGGTAAGCTTTGATGCACAAAGCATTACCTTGCGCGTGGCGGAGAGCAATAAACATTTAGCGGCAGCAAGCTACCAAAGTAAATTATCTGAAGCGATTAATACCCATTTTGGACAAAAATTTCGTTTAACCATTGAAATTAGTGGCGAGACGCAGGTCGAAATTAACACGCCTGCAAAGCAAATAGCCGTAGAAAAAGCCACCATTCAATCGTCGGCCGAAGCGGCTATTATGAATGATGGTTTTGTACAGTCCTTAATGAACGATTTTGGCGCGACCATAATCCCCAATTCGATTAAACCAATTTAAAATTAAATTTTCGTCACTATGCGTTGTTATCTATTTAAAAATGTTTGCTTACATACAAATTCGTATGCTGCACTTCATTTTAAAATGGATGCCTAGCCTAATTTAGAAACTTTAATATATATATTGATAACAAAAACATGATAACTAGGAGAAAAACATGATGAAGGGTGGCATGGGCAATATGATGAAGCAAGCCCAAGTAATGCAGGCCAACATGCAAAAAGCGCAAGCCGAGCTTGCTGAAACGCTGGTAGAAGGCACAGCAAGCAATGGCATTGTGAAAATTAGTATGACCTGCAATAACGATATAAAATCGGTAAAAATTGATGATGCAGCCATGGATGACCGCGAAACATTAGAAGACTTACTATTAATTGCGCTAAAAGATGCACGTGCAAAAGCCGAGTCAACATCGAACGCGCGTATGAGCGGTATGATGCCCGCTGGTTTTAAGCTGCCTTTTTAAATATTGTTTTTATAAACAAGCCTTGTGAAAAACCCACCCGCGTTAGAACAGCTCATTGATGGTTTGCGTGCCCTACCAGGCGTTGGGCCAAAATCTGCGCTGCGTATGGCTTATTATTTGCTGCAGCGCGACAGAAAAGGTGCAGCCAAACTTGGCAAAAGCTTAGAAAATGCATTGCAAATGTTAGGGCATTGCACCAGCTGCAATAATTTCTCTGAAACGCCGACTTGTCAGCTGTGCAATATTGAAAATAGTCAGCCTAGCAATCGCGATAGCACGCAACTTTGTGTAGTTGAAATGCCCACTGATTTAATGATGATGGAGCAAACGCATTCGTACAAAGGTATGTATTTTGTGCTGATGGGCAGACTTTCACCGCTGGACGGCATTGGGCCAAAAGAAATCAATCTGGATAAACTCATCAAACGTGCGCAAGATGGTGTCGTGAACGAGGTAATTTTAGCCACCAATTACACGGTAGAAGGGGAAGCGACTGCGCATTATATTAGCGAGCTACTCAAAACGCGCAATATCGCTGTTAGCCGCATAGCACGTGGCTTGCCGATGGGCGGCGAGATTGAGTATGTAGATAGCGGAACTTTATCGATGGCGCTGCTTGGACGTAAGCCACTTTAACGCGCAGGCAATTTTAGAGCGAAAAAATATCTAAAATAATTTTTCCAGCTGACTAGGTATTTCAATCATCATATCCGCACCCCATTCATGCGGCTTATCTGTCACATTAATATAACCAAACAGCGCCACCACCGTTTTCATGCTAGCCGCCTTGCCTGCTTGAATATCACGTTCTGCATCGCCTACATAAATACAGTTTTCTGGCTTGACGCTAACTTGCTCGCAAGCCATTAACAGTGTGGCTGGCGATGGCTTAGGCTGTGGTGCATCATCGCCGCTCACTATACAAGCTGCACGTTTGCTTAAATTCATGCCCATACTTTCGATTAGCGGCATGGTAAAACGACGTGGTTTATTGGTGACAACTCCCCACTTTAAGCCTTTAGCTTCAATGGCATGCAATAACTCAGCAATGCCAGGTAATAGCACGGGGCTACGCGTAAAAACGGACTCATAAAGGCTTAAATACTCATCACGCATTTTAATAAAGTTGTCATCTTTTGGCGTAATTCCAAAGCCTAAACCTACTAATCCGCGCGAGCCGTGTGACGCAAATGGGCGAATAGCGGCATCAGCTAAAGGCTGTTTGCCATGTCGAATCAGTTGCAAATTAAGCGCATGGCCCAAATCGGGTGCAGTATCAACAAGCGTGCCATCAAGGTCAAAAAATATTGTAGAAACCAATTTTATTCTTTTATGATTGTTTAACAGCGTGCATCATATAGTTCACGGAAACATCTGAATCTAACCAATAATGCTTGGTGATTGGGTTATAGCTCATACCAATTTGGCCAACTAGCGACAAACCTGTAGGCCTCATAAAGCTTGCCAATTCAGAGGGCTTGATAAACTTAGCGTAATCATGCGTGCCGCGTGGCAGCATATTTAGAACGTACTCTGCGCCGATAACAGCAAATATATAAGACTTTGGGTTGCGATTAATGGTCGAGAAAAAAACATGTCCACCAGGCTTGACTAGCTTGGCGCAAGCCGCAACTACGCTGGCGGAGTTTGGCACGTGCTCTAGCATTTCTAGGCAAGTGACCACATCAAAACTGGCTGGTTTTTGTTCGGCCAATGCCTCAACTGCAATCAACTGATAATCAACTGCCACGCCACTATCTAAACTGTGCAATTGGGCTACTTTAAGGGCTTTTTCGCCCAAATCAATACCCGTCACTTTCGCACCGCGCTCCGCCATCGATTCACTCAAAATGCCACCACCACAGCCCACATCTAATACAGTTTTACCTTTTAAACTGATGGCTTTATCGATGTAATTTAAACGTAGCGGATTAATGTCATGCAGCGGCTTAAACTCACTGGTTTTATCCCACCATTTATGTGCTAACTCACTGAATTTATTGAGTTCTGCCTGATCTGAATTAACATAGTCTAAATTACTCATTTTATTTGACTTTCTACTTGATGACTTTCCACTTTAAAAGCCGCAACTTTATCGTGCCATTTATTGATAATGTCGCTTAATTCTTGCGGCTCTATATTGTTATAGACACCATCGTTGCTATTCGGTTTATGATATTTCAAATCACCATTCACCCATACATGGCTAACTTGCTCGCGGCCAGCCACGTATACCAAGTGTGACGCTACATCAAAACAGGGCTGCATCGTAATATCACTCATTTTAACTGCAGTTAAATCGGCCAACTTGCCGATTTCAACAGACCCAATTTTAGCCTCTAAATTTAAAGCTTTTGCGCCATTAATAGTGGCCATACGCAAGGTCTCATGCGCAGATATTGCCGTCGCATCACTACTTTTTCCTTTTGCTAACAGGGCTGCAAGCCGCATTTCTGCAAACATATCCAGCCGATTATTACTCGCTGCGCCATCAGTGCCTAAGCCAATATTCACACCATATTTGGCATATTCAGCAATCGGCGCAATGCCAGAAGCCAGCTTTAAGTTGGAGCTTGGACAATGTGCGATGCTACAACCATTATCGGCCAATTGTTTAATTTCACTCGCTTCTAAATGCACACAATGTGCAAAAGTGGTGCTTGCGTTTAGCAAACCCAAGTTTGTAAGCCGCGCCAATGGCCGCATGCCATACAATTGCTTGCTTTGGGTAATTTCTGCCTGCGTTTCATGCAAATGCGTATGCAAGCTAAGGTTTAGCTGTTCGCTCAAGGTGTTAATTGCGGTAAAGCTTGCATCTTCTACCGTATAGGGTGCGTGTGGCGCAAAACTAAAACTAATGAGCGGCTCATGTTTAAGCGCATC
>JANXWL010000171.1 GCA_025351225.1 Methylotenera sp.
TTTGTGCGTGCGCATGGCGAAACTTCGTATCACCCGTCGTGCTCTTGTAGCATGGGTTACGATGACATGTCAGTTGTTGATAAAGATGGCAAAGTGCACGGTTTAGAGGGCTTGCGCGTGATTGATGCCTCTATTATGCCGCGCATTGTTACAGGCAATTTAAACGCGCCGACGATTATGATGGCCGAAAAATTAGCTGATGTGATCCGCGGTCGTGCGCCACTGCCAGCGGTAAAAGTGCCAGTTTATCTACATAGTGAGCATGCTGATTAAAGCTAGCCACTAATTCCTTCCCTCTGAAAAGGGAAGGGAGTTAAATTAGAGATTGTATGCTTTCAATTAATAATTCTATTGCCCTTGTTGAATTGCTAGGCGTGCTGGCGTTTGCATTTACTGGCATTATCGAAGCGCGCAAAAAGCGTATGGATTTGTTTGGTGCTTATGCTGTAAGCATGATTGCTGCGTTTGGCGGTGGCACCATACGTGACTTATTAATCGACAACTATCCCTTATATTGGGTTACGCATTCTAACTATGCGCTTATGCTACTCGGTTTTGCGCTTGCTTCATCTTTGCTTGGCGCAGCATTTTATGAGAATAAACAAGTCAATAATGCGTTTGAAGTGTTAGATACGCTTGGTTTGGGTTTATTCAGCACAGCTGGTGCCAGTGTTGCGCATCAAGCGGGTTGTGATTTTTACATTAGCTTATTGCTTGGCGTAGCAACGGCGGTATTTGGTGGCGTATTGCGCGACATTGTATGCAATGAGATACCCAAAGTATTTCGCCGCAACGAGCTATATGCCACTTGTGCATTTGCTGGTAGCCTAGTATTTTTAGTCAGTTTACAAGCTGGCCTAAATACCTTAGTAGCTATGCTAGCGGGTGTTTTGGTGACGATATTGTTAAGATTTATTTCAGTGAAATATAAAATTAGATTACCGTTTTAATCTGATGCTTTTCCCTTAAATAGCACAGTTAACAGTACAAAAATCACCACTAATTGCTGCCAAAACAAACTCTGACTGGACGAGTGATTGACAACAATACCCGATACAAAAGGCCCCGCGGCGGATAGGCTAGTGTAAACAATGGATACTTGCCGCACTTTTGCAGTGAGTGCCGCGCCAGTGCCGTGCTGCGCTGCCCAAATCATGCCCAGCGTGAGCAAGCCAGCTGTGATGCCGCCAAGCAAGAAGATTGATACCGTCAACCCAAGCAAAGCCTGATTAAAATAAAGCGCGAACATAATCGCCAATGCACCAATCATCGCACATAGTTTGCCTGTCCAAAGCACGCCTTTATGATCACTCAACCAGCCCACAGGAAACTGGCACACCATGGCCCCAATGCCAAAAATGGTCAATAGCCAAGCAGTGTTATTTTCAAAGCCTATATCGCTGGTGTAAACAGGTAGTAGTGCGATGATGCTACCTTCTACCCAACCCCCTAAGCCTGCTACTAAGCCGCCTAAGCCTAACCAAAAAACCCAAATGGATGTACGTTGGACTGATTGTGAGGAGGCGACATCAGTTGCAGGTAATTGCGTTGCTGCAAATAGTGGCGCAATGGCAAGACCACATATTGCCGCACCTAGCCAAAATGCAGTTGGCTTTGCTGCACCAACAGCCACAATGATAAGCGGCCCAATAATTGAGGCGAGGCCAATTAAGGTTTCGTGAATACCTACAACGCGGCCACGCGCTTGGGTAGGGGCAAGACGATATAGCCAAGTTTCGTTAGCAATCCAGCGCAAACCCATGCCAAAACCAATCACTAAAGCAGGCAATGCCCACCATAACCAGTTGATAAGAGGCGTTAACACAAAACTAAGCGCGCTACCAAGCAAGCCCAGCATTACCGTGTTGCGGTAACCAAAATAGCGTGTAAGTTTGCCTGCTATTAATAGCCCCAATAACATGCCCAGCCAAAATACTGCACTCACCAAGCCAATGACTTGTGGGGATGCGCCTTTGGCCTCCAAAGCAATGGGGAATAGGGTTGTGCCAAGACCAAATTGCCCAATTTGCGCCAATGTAGAAACGGCGTTCAACGCAATAATGCTGTTAAGTTGTGATTTACTACTGCTCAGTACCGTCAAAATAGCTTATTTCATTGTCGGCATCACAAACTCTGAACCCATACTTTTTGACGCACTGTCTTTATTGGATGGCAACCAGCGAGACGTAGTCGTTTTAAGACGTGTATAAAAACGGATGCCTTCTTCGCCATAAATGTGGTGGTCGCCAAATAGCGAACGTTTCCAGCCGCCAAAGCTATGGAAGGCAATAGGCACGGGGATAGCGACATTCACGCCAACCATACCCACTTGTACACGCTGAGTAAATTCACGCGCTGCTTCCCCATCGCGGGTGAAAATTGCTGTGCCATTGCCAAATTCGTGGTCGTTCACCAATTTTAAGGCTTCTTCAAAATTGGCAGCACGCACAATAGCCAACACAGGACCAAAAATTTCTTCTTTATAAATACGCATGTCTTTGGTGACATGGTCGAACAAGCAAGGTGCTAAAAAGAAGCCATTGTCGTAATCTTTAAGGCCATGGCCTTTATGTGAGTAATCACGACCATCAATCACTAACTTTGCGCCTTCAGTCACGCCTAAATCGACATAATTTTTCACTTTTTCAAAATGCTGCGGTGTTACTAGCGGACCCATGTCGGCTTTTTCATTCAGGCCTTGGTCTATAGTGATGGTTTTGACTTTTTCTTGCAGTTTTTCCACTAATTTATCAGCAACATCGCCCACCGTAACCGCCACAGAAATTGCCATGCAGCGCTCGCCAGCTGAGCCGTAACCTGCGCCAATCAAAGCATCTGCCACTTGGTCAATATCTGCATCTGGCATTACAACGAGATGATTTTTTGCGCCACCCAGTGCTTGTACGCGTTTACCATTTTTGGTGCCAGTACTGTAAATGTGTTCGGCAATTGGTGTTGAACCAACAAAGCTAATCGCTTGAACGCGTTTGTCGGATAACAATACATCCACCGCTTCTTTGTCACCATTCACCAAGTTAAATACGCCTGCCGGCAAGCCAGCTTGTGCTAATAAATCAGCCAACATTAGGCTAGCTGATGGCGTTTTTTCAGAAGGTTTTAGTACGAATGTATTGCCTGATGCCAAAGCCATCGGAATCATCCACAGCGGCACCATTATCGGAAAGTTAAACGGCGTAATGCCAGCAACCACGCCGAGCGCTTGGCGCATGCTATAGGTATCGATGCCCGTGCCCACTTGGTCGTTGAATTCACCTTTCATTAAGTGTGGCATGCCGCAAGCAAACTCGACCACTTCAATGCCGCGTGTCACTTCACCACGTGCATCAGAGATGGTTTTGCCATGCTCTAGTGAAATGGCTTTGGCTAAGTCGTTTGCATGTTCGTCAAGTAAAGCTTTGAATTTGAACATAATGCGGGCACGGCGCAAGGCTGGCGTGGCAGACCAAGCAGGAAAAGCCGCTTGTGCTGCATCAATCGCAGCAATTGTTTCTGCTGCAGTTGCATTGCATAAATGCGCTGAAACTTCACCTGTAGCAGGGTTAAATACATTGGAATGGCGGTCACTAGTGCCAGCAACATGTTTGCCATTAATATAATGGCCGATGGTGCGTGTATTTATATTTACCAAGTTTGGGTTTAAGTCGTTCATGCTGTGTGCTCCAATTTTTGTGTTAAATGCGCTTGTTCTGAATGCTGGTGTTCTGAATGCTGGTGTTCTGAATGTATGTGATGACCCAACTCTATCAAGGCTGCGTGTTCAAGCTTACTTTGCGCCGCCCAAGCTTGCTCGTTTGTAAGATATTGCTTTTGCTCTAAGCCTTTTTCACCTTGAGAAGAAACAAATGCAATCGCATCTGCCAGTGTATTAAAAATACGGTCAATTTCTTGTTTTTCGATAGTTAATGGTGGCGAAATGGCGATAATATCGCCTGTAAATCGCACATGCAGACCAAGCTCGTAACATTTTAAATACACAGCCATTGAAAATGCACCCATTTTGGCTATACCTGTTTTATCAATAAATTGGTCAAACTCAATACCAGCCACCAAACCTAAGTTGCGAATATCGCGCACCATTGGTAAGCCTTTCAAGCTATGCGCAGCTTGCTCAAAATAGTTGCTTAAGCCAGCAGCACGGCCTTCCAATTTTTCTTGCGCAAAAATATCTAAAGTCGCTATCGATGCCGCGCAAGCAATGGGGATAGCGCTGTATGTGTAACCATGTGGCAATTCAATAGCGCCAGCGGGGGTTCTCTCCATAAATGCATCATAAATTTCACGCTTAACTGCCACTGCGCCCATCGGAACGACGCCATTGGTAAGACCTTTTGCACACAATAAAATATCGGGCGTTACATCAAAGTAATCTGCGCCAAACTTAGTGCCAAGGCGTCCAAAGCCAGTAATCACCTCATCAAAAATCAGTAAAATACCGTGTTTGGTGCAAATTTCGCGCAAGCGCTTTAAATAGCCTGCGGGCGGGATAATCACACCTGCCGAGCCTTGTATGGGTTCTACAATCAGCGCGGCGATGGTAGATGGATCGTGCAGCGTGATGATACGCGCTTCAAATTCATTGGCCAGCGCGATACCGCCGTCCTCTGGCGCACCTTTGGTAAAGGCGTTTTTTGTAATGTCTAAAGGATGACGAATATGATCCACACCGCTTAAAGCGTTGCCGAACGCTTTGCGGTTACCCGCAATACCACCAACGGAAATACCGCCAAAATTAACACCGTGATAACCACGCTCGCGGCCAATTAACTTGTTTCTTAAGGGGTTGCCGCAAACACGATGATACGCCAAGGCAATCTTAAGCGCGGTGTCAGCTGATTCTGAGCCAGAACCCGTAAAAAAGATACGATCTAACCCAGCAGGCATATAGTCTGCCAAGCGCGTTGCGGCCTCAAATGCTAGCGGATGGCTGCTTTGAAAAGCAGGCGCGTAATCGAGCGTGAGTAATTGCTTGCCAACCGCTGACGCAATTTCTTCGCGGCCATGCCCAGCAGGCGTACACCATAAGCCTGCAGTACCATCCAACACTTGCTTATCATCCATTGTTGTAAAATAATGCCCCTTAGCTGCTTTAAATAAGCGTGGCATGGCTTTAAATTGGCGGTTGGCAGTAAATGGAACCCAGTAATGCGATAAATCGGGTAGCCTGATTTGAGATGCGGTGTGAGACATGGATTAAATCCTTAAGCTTTAATTATTTATTAGTTTCAAGTGTTGAGCATATGCTGTCAACAACGGTTTTTATAAAAACTAAGTCGCTGATTTTATTGCTATTAAAATTTTAACTGTTATTGTATATTTAACACTTTAAACACCTTGAGAGTGCATGATGGATATTGATGTTGGTTTAAGGCTGAAGTTAGTGCGTTTGCGGCACCAATTATCCCAACGTGCGCTGGCAAAGCGCGCAGGTGTTGCCAATGCCAGCATCTCGTTGATTGAATCGGGCAATACCAGCCCATCTGTGAGTGCGCTTAAGCGCATATTGGCAGGTATTCCAATGACACTGGCGGAATTTTTCTCGGATGAGTTGCCAGGTGTGGCAAGCGAGGTGTTTTATCGCGCTGAATCACTCACAGAAATTAGCGGCGGTGAAGGTATTTCGTATCGCCAAATTGGCTCGGCAAAAGCAGGTCATGTGCTGCAAATTTTAAGTGAACGCTACGCAGTTGGAGCAGATACGGGCATGATGATGCTAGAGCATGAGGGCGAGGAAGGTGGCGTGATTCTAACGGGTCGCTTAGAAGTAACGGTGGGAGAAGCTACGCGGATATTGGGTGCTGGCGATGCCTATTATTTTAACAGCCGCCAGCCGCATCGCTTTCGTAATGTGGGAAGTGAGGTTTGTACACTAGTTAGCTCGTGTAGCCCACCCACGTTTTAGTGTATAAGCTTTTGTATTATAAGTATATTACGCTAGAATATACCAAACTTTAGCTAAGGCTTAACAAGCGTATTGATTATGAACCTAACAGCCTATGTACCAACACTTGAGCAAGCAAAGTCTTTCTTTTTAAAATTAGCCAGCATAGGGCTTATCTATTTTGCAATAGCTTACATAGGTATTTACCTTTTGCCTTACATTGAGGCTTCTGTATTTTTTGAATTACCAGCCACAGCACTTGCTTCTGTTATTGCCGTGCGTTATGGCAGAGCAGGAATTTTGGCAGTTATTTTTGGGTCTTTATGCTTCCATTTACTATACATGCCCATTAATGTGGCTCTGTGCCTAGCTTTAATTGCAGGCTTAGCTGCCTTTATGTTTACCTATTGTTTTAAATTATTTCACTCTCAAGTTATTGTCATTAACCAAGTTTCTAGTGTGGCTACTTTTGCTTTTGTTGTTACGCCTATTGTATGCGCTGTGCATGCGGTATGTTCAGTTTTAATTTTGCAATATTATCAGTTGATGCCTTGGGATGGTTTTGTATTAACTGTGTGGGACTGGTGGTTTGATGAGTTGTTGCTAGCCTATTTAACTGTGCCACTTTTACTATCATCGCTATCGTATGAAAAAGTGTATTTTTCTGTGCAAGAAAAAGTGGAGGCAATCGCTATTTTTCTGGGCATGATTACTGTTTCATGGATGGCGATACGTTTCAGTCAATTGCTAGGCTCTTCTGAAATTTTAATTCTGGTTTTGTTGGTGTTTGTGCTATGGGCATCGCTTAGATTTAATAGTACCGTGGCGCATTTGGCTATTTTTTTGGCGGCAGCTTTTGTATTTACAACATTTTATTTAAGTAGGAGCATGCTGAGTATAGACGCCTATGTACAAGCGTTATTGATGCTTAAAATTGGCCTTATCGTGATGATTTTAGGTGGTTTATTTGTTGCTGCAGCATTTTCAGAGCGTAATCATGTTGAGGCTGAGCTCAGCAAACTCGCAAACCATGATCCTTTGACAGGCTTGCCTAACCGAACTTATTTTCAAGATTTTATCGCGCGTAGCATAGTGCATGCACAAAGACAAAAGCATCAGGTATATCTATTATTCATTGATTTAGATCGATTCAAAAAAATAAACGATTCACAGGGCCATGAATTAGGTGATGCAGTGCTAAAAATTATTGCGAGCAGACTCAATGATATTCTACGTGGCGATGACTTTGTGGCACGCCTTGGTGGCGATGAATTTGCGGTGGTATTTACCCATCCGCCAATTAAGAACGCAGCCAGTAATTTAGCAAGAAAAATCATCAAAATTATTTCTGAGCCATTTGAGCTTAATGAAAGGCGCTATAGCGTTGGTGCTAGTATTGGTATTAGCGTATATCCTAATGATGCAAATGACACTAACACCTTGTTAAGACAAGCAGATTTGGCTATGTATCAAGCCAAAAGTAAGCAAAGTGGTTTTGAATACTTTAGTGAGGAGATGAATGTTTTAGCACACGAACAATTACAAATGGAAAATGGCTTAAAACAAGCTTTAGAGAGAAAAGAACTGTTGCTAATGTATCAGCCAAAGGTTGATTTGCGCAGCAATAAAGTGGTTGGATTAGAGGCCTTGGTGCGTTGGGTAACTAGAACAGGTGTTATGGTTGAGCCTGATAAATTTATTTCTGTCGCTGAGGATGCGGGGCTAATTATACCGATAGGCATATTCGTGATTCAAGAAGCATGTTCGCAATGGGTAATGTGGAACGAGGAGGGGCTTAAACCACCGCCAATAGCCGTTAATATTTCACCACGACAATTTAGCGACCCCTCGTTAATTAACTACATCATCAACGCGATAGAATCGACTGGAATGGAGCCATCAATGTTGCATGTAGAGATTACCGAAAGTGCGACGATGGATGATCCTGAAATGACATTGAAAACTTTAGAGCAAATGCGTGAACTTAAGTTGCATTTGTATATTGATGATTTTGGCATAGGACATTCTAACCTTGGACAATTAAGACGCTTGCCAATTGATGCCGTAAAGATTGATAAAAGTTTTATTAACGATATTTTAAGTAATGATGATGATGCGGAAATTGTGATGGCGATTATTAATTTGGCTCATGCCTTAAAGCTGCGCGTAGTATGCGAAGGTATTGAAACGAAAGCACAGTTATCTTTATTAAAAGGCTTGGGTTGCGACGAAGTTCAGGGCTATTTGATTAGCAAACCACAGCTACCCAATCAAGTGAGTAGCTTTTTTAATAGAGATATCGATATTTAATGCAGCGTTATAATTACGCTATATACATTACATTTCGTAACAATTTAATGGGAACTTTTCACTTTTATTATTTATCAAAAATGATAACATGTCGTAGTTTAATTTTTTGAAAAGGGATGATGATGAAATCAACAAAAAAACTTGCAGTAACTTTTACTGCTGCAATGCTCGTGTTAAGTTTAGCAGGATGCAGCAATCTATCCACACGCGATAAAAACACTATCATTGGTGCTAGTATAGGCGCGGCAGCAGGCGCAGTGTTAACTGGCGGCAGTGGAATAGGCACAGCAGGCGGCGCAGCAGTTGGCGGTATTATTGGCAATCAAGTGGGTAAGCATAAAAAATAACAAGCACTAACTTAGCCCAAGTAAGCTGCTGACTGAGTTGGCAAGTGCTAACACAAAAATTAAGCATTAATCATGTGATAGTGCCTCAATTTGGCTAGGTTGTGAATTGGACCTAGTCAATTAAATGAACAAGCTTCCCCTCGATGCTATTGTAGTACTCTGCTTCAAAATCAACTGGGCTTAGCCAGCCATTAGTTGAGTGTCTACGTATACGATTATAGTAACACTCAATATATTCAAATATTGCCTGTTGCGCCTCATCTCTTGTTAAAAAACGTTCACCATAAACTGCTTGTTTCTTTAATGTTGCAAAGAAGCTTTCTGCTACCGCATTATCCCAACAATTACCTCGGCGACTCATGCTTTGCCTTAGCTGGTATTGCGTGATGATTGAACGGTAATCTTTTGAAGCGTATTGCACCCCTTGATCAGAATGCACCATCACACCTTCTGGCTTACCACGTGTGAGCATTGCCGCTTGCAAAGCATCACATACCAACTGACGATCAATACGTGCGCTCATCTGCCAACCGACTACCTGGCGACTGTACAAGTCCAGCAACACTGCAAGATACAACCAACCTTCATCCGTACGGATGTAAGTAATATCCCCCACCCAAACTTGGTTGGGGCGGGTTACCTTAAACTGGCGCTCAAGTAAGTTTGGCGATGCACCATACTTGTGATTAGAGTCAGTTGTGCATTTAAATTTACGACAGCCTCTGGCACGCAGCCCTAACGTGCGCATCATGCGACCAACAGTACGCATGCTCACGTTAAAGCCTTTTGCTTTAATCTCAGCAGTAATGCTTGGGGCGCCAACACGTGCTTTGTGCGTTAGATAACAGGTGTTCACTGCTTCTTTAAATACTAGTTTATGTTGGTTAACTGGACGACAAAGCCAAGAGCGATAGCTGCTACGGCTAACAGCCAATGCTTCACACAGGGCTTTCATCCGGTATTGAGCAATGTGTTGTTGCATAAACGTGTACTTTATCGACTTGGGTTGTTGATGAAGTACACGTGGGCCTTTTTTAGAATTTCGTTGACCTCAGTTAAGTGTGAGACCTGCTTTTCCAACTCTCGTATGCGTTGTTTGTCGCTACTCATTGATGCTGATTTAGTCAAGCCTATACTTTTACGGTGTTGTCGTAGCCAGTTATCTAATGTGGAATAGCCAACTCCTAATTGTTGGGCTATTGTGGCAATAGGCGATTCAGGATGGCTTTGTACGTATTGAATTGATTCTTGCTTGAATTGTGCGCTGTATCGTTTGGTCATGCTATTTCCTCTAAAGTTAGATTAAATCTTTAGAGGGGAAGCTTGTCCACTTTTTTGACTAGGTCCAAAGTAATAACCTATTACTACCAATTTTATATTGAAATTTTCTGTGACAAAATCTAAGGAAAAAAACGCTCATTCTGAATATATCTGAATATATTCTTTCTATAGCATGCTAATTGCAACAATTCATTAGCGACTTAATACAGTTGTTGAAACAAAGCGTATTAGCTTCACGTGATTAAGCAACAGCAATAGAATCATTTATTGAATTAATAAGCATTAATTTGCTTTTAAGCGTATCCTCTAATTGAGATTCGATCAAATAAAGATGACAACGATGGAAAAAGCTGTAGATGTAACCCCGCCACCAGAAAGTCACTTTACCACTACCCCACAAGAAACATTGTCACCTTGGTGGCGACGCGCCAGTTTGTTGACGGCTGCGATTGGTTTCTCTGTGCTCATTTTAGTGACGAGTATGGTGTACCGCGATGCACCGCCCATCCCCGATAAAGTGGTCAGCACCCGTGGTACAGTATTATTTACTTCTCAAGACATTATCGCAGGCCAACAGGTGTTTTTGAAGTATGGCTTAATGGACAATGGCAGCATCTGGGGGCATGGCGCCTTGCTCGGCCCGGATTTTTCAGCCAATTACCTGCATAACTTAGCGCTTCATCACGCAGCAACACTTTCCATACAACGTTACCAATTGCCATTGGAAAACTTAACGACTACTCAGCGTGCAGGTATTGAAGCTGAAGTGCGAGTCGAACTCAAAAATAATCGCTATGATGCAAAATCTAAGATCCTAGCAGTAGAGCTGGCTTTTGAAGACTGGTTTCTTCAGCAGCCTAGTGTGTGGACTGAATACTTTTCTGATTCTGCTAAAAATGGCGGTTTGCGCGCTAACACCATCACTGACCCGACCGAACTCAAGCATCTGAGCGCTTTTGTCGCTTGGACAGCCTGGGCATCTGTCACCAATCGCCCTGGCAAAACCAGCACATACACGAACAACTTCCCCTTCGACCCTTTGGCAGGCAATACCGTGTCAGCGGATGCGATCCTATGGAGCGCATTGAGCCTGACATTTCTACTGGGTGGCACCGCAGCCGTATTATTAGCTTTCGGCAAATTTGATTATCTTGGCTGGAAAGCAAGGCCTGGTTACCTGCATCCCAAAATACTAGGTACAAATGTAACGCCAGTACAACGTGCAACCTTGAAGTACTTTGCCATTGTGGCATTTTTACTGCTTGCGCAAACATTGGTAGGTGGCGCAGTCGCCCATTACCGAGCCGATCCAGGTACATTTTATGGGTTTGATCTTGCTGCCTGGCTACCAAGCAATCTATTGCGCACCTGGCATTTACAACTGGCAATCTTCTGGATCGCTACAGCCTATGTAGCAGGCGCACTGTTTCTAGCTGCAGCACTTGGTGGGGGCGACCCAGCCGGACAAAAAAAGGGCGTAAATATCTTGTTCGGGGCACTGGTATTTGTCGTAGTCGGCAGCTTGCTGGGTGAGTGGGCAGGTATTCGGCAATTACTACCGCACACCTGGTTTTGGTTTGGCCACCAAGGATGGGAATATTTGGAACTGGGTCGTGCCTGGCAATTACTATTAGCGGTTGCGCTGATTTTCTGGTTCGGGCTGTTAGTAAGAGCCCTGATACCAGCCTTGCGTGACCATGAAAGAAGAGAGATAGCGACTTTATTCCTAATCGCCGCCATTGCCATTCCTGTATTCTACCTACCAGCGATGTTCTTTGACGCTACCACCCATTTTTCAGTAGTCGATGCCTGGCGTTTCTGGATTATCCACTTATGGGTTGAAGGGTTCTTCGAGTTTTTTGTCACTGTCATGGTTGCAATCATCTTCCTACAATTTGGGGTAGTAACTCGGCTAACCGCAACACGTGTCATCTACCTTGATGCGATCCTTTACTTTGCAGGCGGCTTTATCGGCACAGGCCATCATTGGTATTGGACTGGGCAGACAAGCTTTAACATGTCGTTAAGCGCACTCTTTTCCGCTTTAGAAGTGGTGCCACTAACACTCATCACCTTAGATGCATGGGACTTTGTAAAGCTATCTAAACCACAATCAGGCCTTACTAAAAAATTGGTTGAAGTGCCACATAAATGGACATTCTATTTCCTCATGGCCGTTGGTTTCTGGAACTTCGTTGGTGCTGGTATTTTTGGATTCTTGATTAACTTGCCTGTAGTCAGTTACTTCGAGACTGGCACGCTTTTGACCATTAACCACGGTCATGCCGCAATGGTGGGTGTGTTCGGCATGCTTGGTATCGGCCTGATTGTTTTTGCCATTCGCCAGTCAGTGGATGAAGCACTTTGGCATGATCTGGAAAAATATGTACGAACAAGTTTCTGGGGACTTAATGGCGGCTTGCTACTCATGGTAGTACTGAGTTTATTCCCGGCGGGTATTCTGCAATTGATTGACGTATTGGATAACGGTTATTGGCATGCCAGAAGTTTAGCTTATACAGGAGGTGACCTAGCGCGGACTTTGGAATGGTGCCGCTTTCCTGGCGACCTGGTGTTTATAATTTTTGGAGTTATACCTATAGCCATTGCTGCATCACGTGCCTATCTTGCAAGTAGGAAAACAATAGTTACCAAAAATAAACTTTAAAATTACTGTACTTGCCAAAAATACACTCAATATGCCATAAGCTGCTTTGGGCCGAATAATGCACTTCCATCAATGGCTTAATTTCGGCTCAAAGCAGTCATTCATTGATTTAAAATAAATTAGTTATTTGTAGGACTATTTAAAGCTAAATATATTTTTATGGATAGTCCTGCTTTTTATGAAAGTTATTACAAGTTAAGAAGTTTGTCAAAGCGATTGGTATAATTTGTTTATGCTTAAACACTCAGGGGTGTTAGTGTCTTTCAAGCCTTGAAGCAGCTCATTTCTAGCAGATTTTGCAAGTGCCTGATATTTATCCCGAAATTCATCTAATTCGTCTTCTTCAATCTCCTCTAAATCTATTAAAGCATTATGGGCACCCTTAGTAACGCGTATTAATTCATCTAGCTTTACTTGAATGGCTTCTGTATCTCGATTTTGGTTATTTTGAATTAGATAAACCATTAAGAAAGTTACAATTGTAGTTCCTGTATTTATAACGAGCTGCCAAGTATCACTAAAATTAAATATTAGTCCTGAAAGGATCCATATAAAAATTACTGCTACAGCTAGTGTAAAGCTAATAGATTTTTGACTAGGTCCAAAGTTAGTTCTTAGGCTACGGAGATGTTGTGTACAACTTCAGTTGCACCAAGTGTTTTCCAAATAGAATCATTTATCTTATCGTGCTCTGCCCAACTTTGCACAACGCCGGTTAGTGTTACTTTTCCATCATTTACAACTACAATAAATTCTTTAAAATAGCTTAGGGCGCGGCGGCAACACACATTGCTGTTGTAAATAATTAACTGTTAAGTCTGAATAATCTATCCAGTTTTCTGATTTACTAAATCATGCAATTGCAACTCTAGTATTCTAATGCGCTCAAGAAATACTAGTACTAAACCAAACGAGTTGGATTCAATTTCAAAATCTTGTTTAAGCCGAACAAGTTTACGAATAGATATTAAGCAATGGCTATCGAATCTTAATGTATTCAGATGCGATTCTGATATGGTTTGATTGGGGACTAGTGCTCCACTATCAACTAATAAATGCAGTTCTGAGTGAGTTAGCCCAGAAAGCTCGATTAGTGTATCAAATGACAAATGTACACTTTCGTTTAACAGTATTGATTCATCGGTTTTAATGGTCATTTTGTTCTCAATTAAGAAAAATGCTCACGCGGATTAAACGTTGAGGTATTAGCTAATTCAAAAAACAGTTCTTTTTCACGGTCATTCAAATTAGGTGGAAGAACAATTTGAATCTGAGCGATAAGATCGCCATGCTCTGCATTTTGTTTAGGCAAGCCGCGTTTAGTGATTCGCATTTTCTGACCACTTTTACTGCCAGCAGGTATTTTTAAGTTCACGGGGTTTTCTAAAGTAGGGACTATTATTGTTGCACCCAATGCAGCTTCCCAAGGCGTATTTGGCAAGTCAATCAGCAGGTCATGATTTACAGCGCGAAATAATGCATGCGGTTTAAAGGTGATATTTAAGTACAAATTACCACTAAGTCCGCCATTAAACCCTTTGCCGCCTTTACCACGCAACAACATTTTGGTGCCATTAGATATGCCTTTAGGTATACGCGCCTTAAAGGTGTGTGGTATTTGTTTTAACTGACCTTATTTGTCATATTCAGGCACAATTAAATTTAAATCGAGTGTTGTGCCAGCATAAGCATCTTCTAATGATATTTGTGCATTCAATTCATAATCTTGACCAAATATTGGATGATTCTGTTTTTGTTGACTATGCTTAGAAAATTGCGCGAATAAGTCTGCTAAATCAATATCATCAACCCCATTTTGGCTATTATATTGCCCCTGACTAAATGGATTGCTTTGGTTATATCCCCAATTGGGGGGGGCGGCGTGAACTCTTGGCCTGTTGGGTGCTTGCCTAGCTCATCATAAGCGGCACGCTTTTCATTATCTTTTAATGTCGCATAAGCTTCACCGATTTCTTTAAATTTTTCTTCTGCGTTTGCTTCTTTAGAGATGTCAGGGTGATATTGATGGGCGAGTTTTTTGTAAGACTTTTTAATTTCTTCAATCGTAGCAAGTCGTGCTACTCCTAAAATTTCGTAATAGTCTTAAAATTTCATTTTTTGTATTTTTGAATTAGAGTAAATTTTATTAGTGTACTAAACCATTGCTTTTTTATGACCTTTAAAATCAGCAGAGTTACTATGCTTGCCCACTTTTTTGACTAGGTCCATTGCACCATTGGTCAATAAATTGTTGAATTTGTTTGTTGAAGATCATTAGGAACAAACAGACAATGCTGAAGTGCTCTGGCCAATTTCTTGTACATCACTTTCATCTTTCAACGCAACACCTGTTACTTTTAAACGCATTGCTTCTTTGGCAAGCCAAATCAGTTTTTTAGCAGCAGCGGCATAGTGCAAACCTTCTGGTCGCACGTTAGAAATGCAGTTGCGGTCTGCGTCGCTCAAGCCTAGTTTTGGATTGTAAGTTAAGTAAATGCCTAAACTATCGGGTGAGCTTAAGCCAGGACGTTCGCCTATTAGCATTGCCACCATACGTGCTTGCAGCGCTTGACCAATTTCATCGCCTATTGCCACGCGTGCCTGCGAGGCAATAACCACATGGCCTGTATGCCAATCGCTTGGTAAAAGCTCTCGCATCTCGGCAAGCAATGGTGCAACGTGACGCGCCACCGCTAGCGATGATAAGCCATCACCAATCACAATTAAAAAATCAATTGGCTTTATCGATTTATGTTGCGTTAATGCGGTTAAACTTTGCTCGCTTAATCGTCGCCCCCAATCTGGTCTGAGCAAATAAGTGGCCCTATCGGTCGCCATACTTTTAGCACGAATCGTGCTAAAACCTTGCGCCTGCACACCTACTTCAAGCGCATTAATATCTAAAGGCAAATGCACTGCATCGCGCGCCATTGCGTGGCTTAGGCCAAAATCTAACACTTCTTTGGTGGGTAGGCTGCTGCCCACCCGCCCAATCGCAATACGTGCGCGGGTGAAGCTTTTGAGCTGTGCCCACGGGTCAGGTGAGTGATGCTCCAAGCTAGCACTAGAGTCTGTTTTTTTATTCATGGTTTGATTTAAATGGAATCATGCCGCATTCAATAAATGTTTAGGCATATTTTGCAGCATGTGGTGTGCTTGCTTAATCGGTTGTACTTGTCCGTTGACATCCATAATCTGCATTTTTTTAAGCCAAACTTCAAACTCTGGCGCCGCTTTCAAGCCAAGTACTTTGCGCAAATACAATGCGTCGTGAAACGAAGTAGTTTGGTAATTCAGCATAATGTCATCTGCCCCTGGTATGCCCATAATAAAGGTTAGGCCAGCCGTGGCGAGCAGCGTCATGAGCGTATCCATATCATCTTGGTCGGCTTCGGCATGATTGGTATAACAAACATCGCAGCCTAACGGCACACCTAATAATTTGCCGCAGAAATGGTCTTCTAACCCAGCGCGAATAATCTGTTTGCCATCATACAAATACTCAGGACCGATGAAACCGACGACAGTATTAGTAAGTAATGGCGATAAATGCCGTGCAATCGCGTAAGCACGCACTTCACAGGTTTGTTGATCGACACCAAAATTGGCATTAGCTGATAAAACAGAGCCTTGGCCAGTTTCAAAGTACATGACGTTGTTGCCACCGTTTGTTAAATTAGGGTTTCCTCTGTTTAAAGATAATGCCGCAGATTGTGCCTCTTTGAGGAGTGCGATATCAATGCCAAAGCTTTTATTGGCCTTTTCGGTACCCGCAATCGATTGAAACACTAAATCGACTGGTGCGCCGCGCTCAATTAGCTGAATTTGATTGGTCACATGCGTCAAAATGCAAGATTGGGTAGGAATTTCATACTGGTTAATGACTTCATCCACCATGTAATACAAATCCATCAACGCGGGCAGGCTATCGGTCGCGGGGTTAATGCCAATTACTGCATCGCCCGCACCATACAACAAACCATCCAGCATTGAGGCGGCAATACCTCGCATATCATCTGTTGGATGATTGGGCTGTAGACGCACAGAAATATGACCTGGCAAGCCGATAGTATTTCTAAAGCTGGTTGTTACATGGCACTTTTTGGCGACCAAAATTAAGTCTTGGTTGCGCATAATTTTGCTCACAGCCGCTGCCATTTCGGGCGTAATGCCTGTTGAAACGCGTTTTAAGGTAGCAGAATCAGCATAATCAGAAAGTAACCAATCACGAAAATCGCCCACTGTTAAATGGCTAATTTCTGCAAAGGCTTGTTTGTCGTGCGTATCTACAATCAAACGTGTTACTTCATCCGTTTCGTAAGGAATGATCAAATCTTCAAGGAAAGTTTTAAGTGGAATTGCTGCTAAGCACATACGTGCCGCCATGCGCTCGGCGTAGGTTTCGGCTGCCACGCCGGCCAAATAATCGCCAGAGCGGGCAGGAGTTGCCTTGGCCAGCACATCTTTTAAATCGGCAAACTGATAATTAACCGCGCCAACACTATAATGATAAGTACTCATGAGTCTGCCCTAAAGAAGCTTACGTTTTCTAACTTTAATTATGCGACTTAATTTAAGTGAATGGCAAGCTTGTTTTAAAAGCCAAAATTGTTAAGCGCATAAATAATAATATTTTTAAACTAAAAGTAGTTGTAATTCAATTTTAATGGGTCTATAGTCAAAAATGTAACTTAATTGTTACAAAAAAGATAACTAGGGTTCCGGCTTTAATGTAGTTCAAAGTGTCTGGTCCAAGAGTTATCGGCCAATGTTATATTGGCTACACGGAGGGATAAAAGCCCGGGAGGCGCGTTTTTTAAATGCTGCTTTTCTAACCTTTATTTATCGTGGAGCTAACATGCAATCGACAACAACAACCTCAAAAATCTCAGCCACTACTGCCGTGCCAACCAATTATATTGGTGTGTGGCAGCGCCATTTGCTTGAAACCACTGTCGTTAAAGACGATAGCTCGCTAGTATTGTGGATGCAATCGCAGCATTACCATATTGATGTGCGTATTCCTGCCATATGCACAGGCTTTAGAGCAGCAAGTGTCTTGCAAGATTATACTGATGCAGAATTACTGCTAATGGTTAACCAGCAAGGTTTTGCAGGCTTAACGCATATTACGCCAAGCACCGCAATTAGTTCTGAAATTTGCCAGTGGGTACGCGAGATGGATTATCAAGCGCCTACCGATGCGCGTGATATTGGTAAAATGGTGTTTACAGATGCCAATACCGTGATAGAAACTGGCATAGATGACGCTTATTTAGAAGTTTGGCGTCGGCTAGAAAATAGCCATGAACCTTGTTTTTTTACATTTACATCTGGCAAAAATAATCGCGGACGTGATGTGCCAGCTTACTTTATGCGTACGGGTAATCATTTAGCTCTCGCTAGACCACGCACGGTCTCTGTGCCAAAAGCGCCTTCATTAGCGCAGGCAATTCAAAGCCACAAACCTACGCGCGAGCTACTTTTAGATTGGCTTGATATGGAAATTTCTTTTGGCGAAATGTTGGATGACAATCACTGGCAAATTAAACATTCTACTTTGCCATTTAAGCAAAATTTAATCATCGAATTACCAAACAAATAACTAATTAATATTTTTTAGGGAGAAAGTAATGAATGACTCAAAACTTACTAACACCGTACTTGATAGCGATGCCGCAGAACTTAAAAAGATGGGCTATGAACAAGAGCTAAACCGACACATGAGCGGGTTTTCTAATTTTGCTATTTCGTTCTCTATTATTTGTATTTTAGCGGGCTGCATTACCGCCTTCCCACAAGCGCTTGGTGCTGGCGGCGGCGCATCTATTGGCATTGGCTGGCTTGTGGGCGCATCTTTTACTGTCATTGTGTCGCTTAGCATGGCGCAAATTGCCTCTAGCTACCCAACTGCAGGTGGTTTATATCATTGGGGCAGCATTTTAGGCGGCCGAGGTTTTGGCTGGTGCACCGCTTGGTTTAATTTATTGGGTATAATTTTTGTGGTGGCATCGGTTAATTTTGGTGTTTACGACCCGATGTTTAAAACGCTGATTGCGTCGTTATTAGGCATTAATCCAGACAGTATGAATTACATTTTCCAAACAATCTTTATAGCCTCAATCACGGTTATACAAGCCATTATGATTTATCGCTTTCCTAAATTCACCACTAAGATTACCGATTTATCGGGCTACTTTATTTTCATCACTGCAGTAGTACTTACAGCGTCTTTACTGGTTTACAGCCCAATTAAATTAGACTTTTCGCGTCTTATTACTTTTACAAACTTCACTGGTGCAGAAGGTAGCATTTGGCCAAGAATGGAGGGCATGTTCTTGCCATTTATAACGGGTTTATTGCTGAGCATTTACACCATTACCGGTTTTGATGGCTCTGCCCACACCGCTGAAGAAACGCACGATGCTGCCAAAACCGTGCCAAAAGGTATTATTAATGCAGTGGTTTACTCGGCGATTTTTGGCTATATCATGGTGTGTACGTTTGTATTGGTCATGCCAAACTTGGCAGAAGGCGTTAAACAAGGCTTGGGGTTTTTTGATGCGCTGATGAGTTCACTGCCAACAGGTTTAAGAACGATATTAGGTATTACCATATTTATTCTTAACTTTTTATGCGGTTTGGCTTGCTTAACGTCTTGCTCACGCATGATGTTTGCCTTTGCGCGAGACGGTGGTTTGCCAGCATCGCCATTTTTACGCAAAGTTCATCCCAACCTAAAAACACCAGTTGCTGCTGTGTGGGTTTCAGGCGCGCTTGCTGTTGCAGCTACTTTATATGGTGATGCGTTTTTTGTATTGGCGGCAGGCAGTGCGGTGTTTTTACACCTTTCTTACACCATGCCAATTGCGGCAGGCTTATTGGCAGAGGGCAAAACATGGAAACATAAAGGTCCATTTAGTTTAGGCGGATTTTCCAAGATATTGGCTGTGCTGGCGGTGATTGGTGGTGCATTTGTACAATTTATTGGCATGAAACCACCCAACGAAAAAGTGTTTTATTTGATGATTGCCATGTTGCTTGTAATGGCGATATTTTGGTTTGTATTGGGTGAGAACAAACGCTTTAAAGGGCCACCAGCCGTTAAAGAATAGTGTCTTTAGTTAAGTGCATATTTTTTATAATCCAACTAAAGAAAGGTTAATATCATGTATTTTTTAACGCGTTTTTTGTCTCTATTGTCAGCTTTTGTTTTGCTGTTTGGTTTTTTGGTAAGTGGTAACCTACAAGCCGCCACCACTGTCGCCGAGCCGCCCATTCAAGTAAAAGCGCTTAATGATTACCTGATTTACTTTTTTGATGGCAGGCGTCCAGCCGAGCGTTACGCCAAAGATTGGAACTGGTACGACGATGCCGCCATGAAGCTAGGCGTGGGAACTTACGTGATTCATCAGGGCGATACTGCGGTGGTTTACGATACCTTTACCAGCATAGCACAAGCCAAGTGGGTGCGTAATTACATGGAGAAAATGGGCGTTAAGAAATTTAGCGTGGTGCATAGCCATTGGCACCTAGACCATATTGCAGGCGATGCTGTATATGACGATAGCGATGTAATTGCCACCAAAGCCACGCGTGATGCGCTATTTAAACAAAAAACTGATATTGAATCTGGCAAACTGTGGGGCCTACCGCCAATCAAACCAACCAGAATCCCCAACGTGACTTTTGTTGGTAAAAAGGCCATGAAGGTAGGCGATATACCATTTGAGTTACGCCAAATTAATATTCATAGCTTAGATCATTGCGTCATTTACTTCCCTAAAGATAAAATTCTGCTTTCAGGCGATACCTTAGAAGACACGCTGACTTATATGGTAGAAGTGGAAGGTTTACCTAAACATATCAAAAATCTTAAAAAAATGCGAACTTGGGATGTGGCTAAAATATACCCAAATCATGGTGACCCAAGCGTGGTAATGAAAGGTGGCTATGACAAAACGTTTATTGATGCGACCATTTCATATATTACAAAAATGTTAAAGCACTCGCATGATAAGGATTTTTTAAATGTCAAAATGGAAGATTATATTAGCGATTCTGTGACCAAAGGTACGATTCATGTGTTCGAGCCTTATCGTGAAGTACACACGCAAAATCTAAAATTAGTGCAAGATTACTGGAAGAAAAAACCGCTACCAGTTATTAAGAACTAAAGCTAAAGTAATATAGATAACCGTTAGTTTTTTAATATACAGCTCTGTTAATTCAATACGTTTAATGCCCAGCATGCGCTTGCATAAGTTGGGCTTTTTTTTTGCCCATATAACGCTATGATTCATGAGTTGTTTCAGTTAACTGCAATTTATCTCAACTTAAATCAAAAATGTCGCAATTGTTATGTATGAATGTCGTTAACTGGTACTTGCAATTGTTCATTTTAATTTTATACTGAAGTGTAGGGGTTTTAAATCAATATAAGCTTTTAAAGTTTCATGTTTTTAGGTTTTAAGAATTAGTATCTAGTAGTTTCTATTAGCAGTTAATCTTTTAAGGGGTAAAAAATGATTGAAACAAACAAAGCGTTAGATCATGACGCCGCAGAACTAAAAAAAATGGGGTATGAGCAAGAGTTAAATCGACACATGGGCGGTTTTTCTAATTTTGCCATTTCTTTTTCAATTATTTGTATTTTAGCAGGTGGCATTTCTGCTTTTCCATTGGCCTTAGGCGGTGCAGGCGGTGCTTCGGTTGGTATTGGTTGGTTAGTCGGCGGCTTATTTGCAGCCATTGTTGCGCTGGCAATGGCGCAAATTTCATCAAGCTACCCAACTGCTGGTGGTTTGTATCACTGGGGCTCTATTTTAGGCGGTAAAGGTTATGGTTGGATTACCGCTTGGTTTAACCTGCTAGGCTTAATTTTTGTGGTGGCATCGGTTAACTTTGGCGTGTATGACTTCTTCTTTAAAGGCCTAGCGCTGCCTATTTTAGGCGTTGATACATCAGGCTTTGGCTATTTACACCAAATATTCTACATCGCACTATTCACCGTTTCGCAGGCCATACTCATTTATCGCTTTCCTAAATTTACAACCAAAATAACGGATGTTGCTGGCTACTTGATTTTTGCCGTTACGGTTATATTAGTAGCCTCTTTATTGGCTTATCACCAAGGTGGGTTGGATTTTTCACGCTTATTTACTTTCACTAACTATACAGGTACTGAAGGTAGCGTTTGGCCAAAATCTGAAGGCATGGTGTTTCCATTCTTACTAGGCTTGCTGTTGGCTGTGTACACTATTACTGGCTTTGATGCTTCTGCGCACACCTCTGAAGAAACCCGCGATGCAGCAAAAGCTGTGCCTAAAGGCATTGTCAGTTCTGTGATTTATTCTGTTATTTTTGGCTACATTTTAATTTGCACTTTTGTATTAGTGTTGCCAGATATTCCTACAGGCGTTAAACAAGGCTTTGGTTTTTTTGCTGAACTATTGAAAACGTTACCGCCAGCATTGCAAACAGTATTAGGTTTAGCTATTTTATTAATCAACTATTTGTGTGGTTTGGCTTGTTTAACCTCCACCTCACGCATGATGTTTGCATTTGCACGAGATGGTGGCTTGCCCGCATCTGGCCTATTACGCACTGTAAGCACTACGCTAAAGACACCCGTTGCCGCTGTTTGGGTTTCTGCAATACTTGCAATTGCAGCAACGCTATATGCTGATGCCTTTAGCGTGTTGGCAGTGGGTTGTGCGGTATTTTTGTACATCTCATACATTATGCCTGTTGCAGCTGGCATATTGGCTGAAGGTAAAACTTGGACGCACAAAGGTCCATTTGATTTGGGTGGCATGTCTAAACTCATTGGCGCGCTTGCGGTGATTGGCGGCGGCTTTTTGGTAATTGTAGGCGTGCAGCCCCCAAATGAAAAAGTGCTGTATGTGACTATATTTATGCTGGTTGTTATGGCTATATTTTGGTTTGCATTTGGCGAAAATAAACGCTTTAAAGGCCCGCCAGCCATTAATGAATAAGTGAATGGCTTGTAGTAATTAACCCATCGTGCCAAAGTAGTGTTGACATGGTGGGTTTTTTATTTGTGCTAACCATTTAAAGAGTGCAGTTTCCCTTAATAATATAGTTTACAAGCTGCCTTACATTTATTTAAGACGCGAGTTGTGATATATTTCGCTTCTTGTTTTTAAAGTATGTGAACGTTTGTTTTTAAAAGGTATTAGTTTATTAAGCAATTAAACTAATTATTCTTTCAAGAGTCATGACTTTAGTAAATATAGATTATTTTTATTTATCATCAACAGTTACAAAAACTTAATTTCGTAACGCTTTATACAGGAAATGCAACATGGCTGCATCGGTTGAAACAATCAGTAATTTAGAACGTCGTATGACTATTAAAGTGCCTTTGGCATTGTTAGAAAGTCAAATTAGACAACGACTTACTCAAATTTCTCGTACGGCAAAAATTGCAGGTTTTAGGCCAGGAAAAGCACCAGTTGGCTTGGTGAATCAACACTATGGCGACCAAGTGCGCGATGAAGTTTACTCGCAAGCAGTTGAGGCAAGCTTTACCGATGCCGTGCAAGAAAACAAATTGCGCGTTGCTGGTTTCCCAAGCATTCAGCACAAGCCGTTTGCTGAGGCAGCGGCTGAGCTTGAATATGTGGCCACATTTGAAGTGTTTCCAGAAGTAAAGTTGGGCGATTTAAGCAAATTGAAAATTGAAAAACCTAGTTTAGATATTGCTGAAGCTGATGTTGAAAAAACCTTAGAAGTATTGGTTAAACAACGTGTTAGCTACTCGCCCGTTAAACGCGCGTCTAAAAAAGATGACCGCGTGAATGTTAGCTTAACAGCTAGTATTGATGGCCAACAAGTTGAAGATACTGCGGGTAAAGGTATGGATTTAGTGCTAGGTGAGCCTGGCCGTATGCCTGAGTTTGACGAAGGCTTGATTGGTGCTAAATCAGGCGAAACCAAAACTTTTGATATTACTTACCCTGCAGATCATAATCCAGCACAATTAGCAGGTAAAACAGTGACTTACGCAGTAACGTTTAATAGCGTTTCTGAGCCAGTTTTACCTAAAATAGATGCTGAATTTTGCAAAAGCTTGGGCGTGGATGATGGAGACATAAAAAAAATGCGTGCCGAAGTAAAACTTAGTCTAGAGCAGGAAGCAGAAAAACGCCTTAAAGCCCGCGTAAAAGAAAACGTGTTTCAAGCATTAATTGCAGAAACCGGCTTAGAAGTACCTAAATCGCTGGTTGATGTTGAAACTAACCGTATGATGCAAATGACCGCGCAAAATCTGCAACAACGTGGCATGGCTGCAAAAGATATTCAGCTAGAACCTGCAATGTTTGCAGAACAAGCCAAACGTAGCACCATTTTACGTTTGATTTTGAGCGAAATTGTGAACACAAATAGCTTGCAAGCCAATGCTGACCAAGTGCGCGCAGTAGTTGACATGTTTGCTAATAGCTACGAAAAGCCGCAAGAACTGGTAGATTGGTATTATGCCGATGTGAAGCGCTTGGACGAACCCGCTGCACTGGCTACTGAAGAAAATGTGGTCAGTTGGGTGCTTGAGAAAGCCAAAGTAAGTACTAAAAAAATCAAATTTGATGAGTTAATGGCAGGAGCGTAAAGTGATATGAGCGAAAACAGTATGCTAATAAATGATATGGAAACACCGCAGAGCTTGGGGTTGATTCCAATGGTAATCGAGCAGAGCGGTCGTGGTGAGCGCTCGTACGATATTTATTCGCGTTTGTTAAAAGAGCGTGTGATTTTCTTGGTTGGCCCAGTCAATGATATGACAGCTAACCTGGTTGTAGCCCAGTTATTGTTTTTAGAAGCTGAAAATCCTGATAAAGATATTTCTCTGTACATCAATTCGCCTGGTGGATCGGTGACTGCTGGTATGAGTATTTACGATACCATGCAATTTGTTAAGCCCGATGTAAGTACCTTGTGTATTGGTCAAGCGGCAAGCATGGGCGCATTTTTATTGGCAGCGGGTGCCAAAGGTAAACGCTTTAGTTTACCTAATTCACGCGTGATGATTCATCAGCCTTCTGGGGGTTTTTCTGGTCAATCGACAGATATTCAAATTCAAGCCAAAGAAATCATGTATTTGCGCGAGAAGTTAAACGCAATTTTGGCCAATCATACGGGTAGAAGTGCAGAAGAAATTGACCGCGATACGGAACGCGACAATTTCATGAGCGCAGAAGAATCAGTTAAATACGGCATGATCGACAAGGTCATTGCTAATCGTACTGAAGCAGCCTAATATCAATCATATTTTAAAAGCAGTTTTCGAATTATTTAGCATTTGTAATTAGGGATTTAAATGGCCACTAAAGCCGAAGGTGAAAAGTTACTGTATTGCTCTTTTTGCGGCAAAAGCCAGCATGAAGTGAAAAAATTAATCGCAGGGCCGTCTGTATTTATTTGTGACGAGTGCGTTGATTTGTGTAATGACATCATTAAAGAGGAAGTACAAAGCCTAAGCGAAATTAAGTCTACGGACAAATCATTGCCGACGCCGCAAGAAATCTGCGCAATTTTAGATCAATACGTTATCGGTCAAGTACACGCCAAAAAGAATCTGTCCGTAGCGGTTTATAATCACTACAAACGTCTTGGTCACAACCATATTTCGCAAAATACCGTAAAAGATGATGTGGAAATTCAAAAAAGTAATATTTTGCTTATTGGCCCAACAGGTTCTGGCAAAACATTATTAGCACAAACTTTAGCGCGCATGTTGGATGTGCCTTTTGTAATGGCCGATGCCACCACGTTGACTGAAGCGGGTTATGTGGGTGAAGACGTCGAAAATATCATGCAAAAATTGCTGCAAAAATGTGATTACGACATTGAGAAAGCCCAGCGAGGTATTGTCTACATTGATGAGGTAGATAAAATTTCACGTAAATCAGAAAATGCGTCGATTACGCGTGATGTATCTGGTGAGGGCGTTCAGCAAGCCTTGTTAAAACTTATCGAAGGCACAGTTGCTTCAGTGCCACCACAAGGTGGCCGCAAGCATCCTAATCAAGAGTTTGTGCAATTAGATACTACTAATATTTTGTTTATCTGCGGCGGCGCGTTTGATGGCTTAGACAAAGTCATCCGCAGGCGCTCTGAAAAAGGTGGCATTGGTTTTGGCGCAGAAGTGAAAAGTAAAGAAGATGCAAATGATATTGGTGCAATCTTGCGTGAAGTTGAGCCTGAAGATTTAATTAAGTTTGGTTTAATTCCAGAGTTCATTGGGCGCCTGCCGGTGGTTGCCACGCTTGAAACTTTGGATGAAAGCGCATTAATGACGATTTTAACTGAGCCCAAAAATGCGCTTACAAAACAATATATTAAGTTGTTTAAAATGGAGGGCGTAGATTTAGAGTTTAGAGAATCTGCCTTACATTTAATCGCGCAAAAAGCCTTAGAGCGTAAAACGGGCGCGCGGGGTTTACGCTCGATCATGGAGCATGCTTTGCTAGAAGTGATGTACGATCTGCCATCCATTGAAAACTTAAGCAAAGTCGTGATTGATGAAGGCACAATAAAAGGTGATTCGCAGCCGATATTGATTTATCAAGATAATGCAAAATTGGCTGAATCAGCTAGCTAAAGCTTAGCTGATTTAAGTCTACAAGTTAAGTTTTTGATTTCAAACTGCTAGCCTATTTCTATTCAAACAATTCCAATGAGACTATTGCAATTAAAACTGAGTGATTTATAGTAATACTTAGTACTTATAAGGCTATAAATCGTTGTTAATTGACTTTAGCTCTTGAAGTATCAAAGAATGTTCCCAACTTAAAAGCATTGGTAGTGATTACCCTTGTGAAATTGAAAGTATTTTATGACTGAACAGGCTTTGCAAACTGATTTACCTCAACATCACGGCATGATGCCGTTATTGCCGCTGCGCGATGTGGTGGTGTATCCGCACTTGGTTATTCCGCTATTTGTAGGACGAGCCAAATCGGTTAGAGCACTCGAAATTGCCTCTGAAGGCAACAAACAAATATTGTTGGTTGCGCAAAAATCCGCCAATAAAGACGAGCCTGATGCCGAAGATTTATACAGTATTGGTACCATGGCCACTGTTTTGCAAATGCTTAAGCTACCAGATGGCACTGTGAAAGTGCTGGTAGAAGGATTGCACCGCGTTAGTATCTCTGAATTTGTAGAAACCGAAGAATGCTTCTTGGCTAAAGCCGAAAAGATTAACGACCCCAAGGAAGATGATAGTGAAACCGAAGCCTTAATGCGCACGGTTTTTACCCAATTTGACCAATACGTTAAGCTCAATAAAAAAATTCCGCCTGAGATTTTAACTTCACTCGCCACCATTAATGATGCGAGTCGTTTGGCTGATACGATTTCTGCACATCTCACTTTAAAGCTTGAAGAAAAACAAAAAATCCTTGAGATGTTAAGCGTAACTGAGCGCTTAGAGCATTTGCTACACTTGATGGAATCTGAAATAGATATTTTACAAGTTGAAAAACGCATACGTGGCCGTGTTAAGCGCCAGATGGAAAAAAGCCAGCGTGAATACTATTTGAATGAGCAAGTAAAAGCTATTCAAAAAGAGCTTGGTGAGCAAGACGAAAATGCGGAAATGGATGAGCTTGAAGCGCGTATTAAAAACTCTGGCATGTCTAAAGAAGCGCATGCAAAAGTCAATGCTGAGCTTAAAAAGCTCAAAATGATGTCGCCCATGTCGGCAGAAGCCTCTGTGGTGCGCAATTATATTGACACCTTGGTTGGCTTACCTTGGAAGCGCAAAACCAAAATCAGCAAAAACTTAAAAGCTGCGATGGATATTTTGGATGAAGACCATTACGGACTAGAGAAAGTAAAAGAACGTATTGTTGAGTATTTGGCAGTGCAACAACGTGTTGGTAAACTTAAAGCGCCTATTTTGTGCTTGGTTGGTCCGCCAGGTGTAGGCAAAACCTCGCTTGGGCAAAGCATTGCCAAAGCAGTCAATCGTAAGTTTGTACGTATGGCATTAGGTGGTGTGCGCGACGAAGCCGAAATTCGTGGCCATAGACGCACTTATATTGGGTCTATGCCAGGCAAAGTGATGCAAAGTATGACCAAAGTGGCCGTTAAAAATCCATTATTTTTACTTGATGAAGTTGATAAAATGGGGCAAGATATGCGCGGAGATCCTTCTTCTGCCTTATTGGAGGTGCTTGATCCTGAACAAAACCATACTTTTGCCGATCACTATATTGAGGTCGAGTACGACTTGTCGGATGTGATGTTTGTGGCAACCGCAAATACCATGAACATCCCTGCGCCACTGCTAGATAGAATGGAAATTATCCGTCTTGCGGGTTATACCGAGGATGAAAAAATCAATATCGCCATGAAATACTTGCTGCCAAAACAGCTTAAAACACATGGCTTGAAGGTAACTGAAATTAATATTTCAGAATCCGTCATTCGTGACATTGTACGTTACTACACAAGAGAAGCTGGTGTGCGCAGATTAGAGCAAGAAATTGCAAAAATTTGCCGTAAAGTGGTAAAAGAGTTGTTGTTAAATACCATTAACTCTAAAAAATCTAAACTTACAAATGATGCTATAAGCGACAAAGCAGTTAAAAAAATTAGTGTTGCTTCTAAAAATTTAGAGAAATATTTAGGTGTTTATCGCTACGACTACGGTGTGGCCGCAAAAGAAAACCAAGTGGGTCAAGTAACAGGCTTGGCTTGGACATCAGTAGGCGGCGAGTTGCTAACCATTGAAGCTGTTATGCTGCCTGGTAAAGGCAAAACTATTACCACAGGTAAGCTGGGTGATGTAATGCAAGAGTCGGTACAAGCTGCTATGAGCGTTGTACGAAGCCGTGCTAAGCGTTTGGGCATTAGTGAAGACTTTTATGAGAAAAAAGATATACATATTCACCTGCCAGAAGGGGCCACGCCAAAAGACGGCCCAAGCGCAGGCATAGGCCTTACTACGGCCTTGGTTTCTGTGTTAACGGGCATCCCTGCACGTGCAGATGTTGCGATGACTGGTGAGATTACTTTGCGCGGTGAAGTGCTGCCGATTGGTGGCTTAAAAGAGAAATTGCTAGCAGCGCACCGCGGTGGTATTAAAACAGTGTTGATTCCAGAATCTAACGTAAAAGATTTAGTTGATATTCCAGAAAATATAAAAAATCAATTGCAAATTCATCCAGTAAAATGGATAGATCAAGTGCTGGAGTTGGCCTTAGAGACCATGCCACAGCCCTTAGAAGATAAACCTGCTGAAATTGCTGTAGTAGTTGCTGAAGTCGCAACTGATGTAAGTACAAGCATTACGCATTGATTTGGGGCGTTTTGATATTTATTTGCTTATATCGCACAAAAACGGCGGCAAAGCCTTGACACAGGCTGTAGTGGCTTGTTATAAAGTCACAACAGGATATGCCTGTTATTTAAGTTAATAACATTAGAGGGGATTACTCGTGAATAAATCAGAATTGATTGATGACATTGCAAAATCAGCTGGCATTTCTAAAGCTGCAGCAGGCCGTGCATTAGATGCAACTACCGCTTCTATCACTAAAGCACTTAAAAAAGGTGGTTTAGTAACTTTAATTGGTTTCGGTTCATTTTATGTGGGCAAACGCGAAGCGCGTAGTGGCCGTAATCCTCGTACTGGTGCAACAATTGCAATCAAAGCTGCTAATTCTCCTAAGTTTAGGGCTGGTAAAGCGCTTAAAGATGCTGTAAACTAATGGACTTTACTGATTGAGCAATTAATCAGTACTAGTTAAAAGTAGGTTAAGTTAAATGTAAGCTTTATTGATTTAAATGATAAAGCTCTCGGGGTGCTTAGCTCAGTTGGTAGAGCGTCGCCCTTACAAGGCGAATGTCAGCGGTTCGACCCCGTTAGCACCCACCAATAACTAACACATGCTGCCTCAGAATATATTGAAGAGTGCTAGATTTTTTAGCACTCTTTAATTTTGGAAGTTTAGAGGTGTGGGGGTTATGAAATATGATTTAAAGCAGTAAAACTGGAGTGGTAGTTCAGTTGGTTAGAATACCGGCCTGTCACGCCGGGGGTCGCGGGTTCGAGTCCCGTCCACTCCGCCAATTAGTAAAAATCCTTATAAGTCAATAGCTTATGAGGTTTTTTCATTTTTGCCTGGTAGCATATTTGGTAGCAAATATGTTAAAACTTCCAGTTTATGCCAGAAATGGTCAATACTATTTTCATACTAGATATGGAAACTGACCTTGCCCTCAAAAACTGGAGTCCATAGCTAATGATAAAATTAGCTAAAGGAGCAGTAAATGAAGGCGAAACAATCAAAAGCGCAGTACACAATAGAATTCAAGCAAGAAGCAATTCGGTTGGTGAAGTCAGGT
>JANXWL010000176.1 GCA_025351225.1 Methylotenera sp.
CCGTGGTAAATCCAGCGAAATATTTTTAAGATTGTGCGTACGCGCACCGCGTATTTTGATAAATTCCATTAAGCTTTGTCGAAAATTAAGGCAACCTGTTAATATACGCAATTATTCTGTTTTAAGCTAATTTAGATGCAAATTTCAGACAAAATGACGCCCACAGAGTTGCGCGCAACCGTTAGCCTAGCCTCCATTTATGGTTTGCGCATGCTGGGCATGTTTTTGCTGCTGCCCATTTTCGCAATTTACGCCGAAAAATTGCAAGGTGGCAGCAACCATACGCTCATCGGCGTGGCGCTGGGCGCATATGGCCTAACGCAAGTATTGCTGCAATTGCCGTTTGGCATGGCTAGCGACAAATATGGTCGCAAAAAAGTGATTTATGTCGGTCTTATTTTGTTTGCAATCGGTAGCGTGGTGGCAGCGGTATCGCATGATATTGTCATGGTAATTGTTGGTCGCTCCATTCAAGGTGCGGGTGCGATTTCTGCTGTGGTAACCGCGCTGGTGGCGGATTCCACTCGTGAGGAACATCGCACTAAAGCCATGGCGATGATAGGGGCGACAATTGGTTTAACCTTCGCGGTTTCACTCGTTGCAGGGCCATTACTTAACCAATGGATTGGCGTACCCGGTATTTTTTGGATGATGGGCGTGCTATCAATTTTGGCGATTGGTGTAGTGAAATATGCGGTGCCCGACCCGCTCCTTAGTCAGTTTCATTCTGATGCGCAAGCTGCGCCTGGCAAAATAAAAGATGTGCTGAGAAATGCACAATTACTGCGCTTAAATTTTGGTACATTTTGCCTGCACGGCGCGCAAATGGCCATGTTTATTGTGGTGCCTTTTGCATTAAAAGAAACCAGTGGCATGAACGAGAATCAACATTGGAAAATTTATTTGCCTGTATTAGTTGCTTCATTTGTGTTGATGATTCCTGCGATTATTTATGCTGAAAAACGCGCTAAACTCAAGCCTGTGTTTATTGGTGCAGTGGCACTTATGCTAGTGGCACAAATTGCATTTGCATTTAATATCCATGTGTTTTGGGGCATTGTCGTTTCGCTGTTTGTTTACTTTGTTGCGTTTAATATTTTAGAGGCCTCATTGCCATCGTTAATATCCAAAATGGCACCTGCCGCATACAAAGGCACTGCGATGGGCGTGCATAATACCGCGCAATCATTCGGCATGTTTTTGGGCGCGGTAATGGGCGGCTACTTATCTCATAAAATTGGATATTCAGCGGTGTTTGTGTTTTGCGCAGTGTTAATGGGTATTTGGCTGTTGCTAGCATTTGGCATGAAAACACCACCTAGCATTAAAACAAAGATGTATCACGTTGGCGATTTAACGCTTTTGCAATGCCAGCAACTAGAAACTGCGGTTAAAAACTTAAGCGGTGTTGTCGATGCTACTTTAATTGCCCAAGAGCATAATTTAATTGTTAAAATAAACAATCAACAAAGCAAAGAAGCGTTTGCGGCGGTTGAGCAAGATATATTAAATTTGATAGGGAGCGCATAAATGGCATCAGTCAATAAAGTAATTTTAGTGGGCAATTTGGGGCGCGATCCTGAAGTACGGTTTATGCCAAATGGTGAAGCAGTGTGCAATTTTAGTATTGCCACGACCGAAAACTGGAAAGATAAATCGGGTGTTAAGCAAGAAAAAACCGAGTGGCATAACATTGTGATGTATCGCAAACTGGCTGAAATCGCAGGCGAGTATCTTAAAAAAGGCCGCCCTGTGTATATCGAAGGCCGTCTGCAAACCCGTAAGTGGGAAAAAGACGGCGTAACGCGCTATACCACCGAAATTATTGGTGACAACATGCAAATGTTAGGCAGTAAAGACGGTAGTGGTGGCTCGGGTGCTAGCTACGATGGTGGTATGGATCAAAGTGGTGGTCAAGATGATTATAATCAAAGTGTGCCAAGGCAATCTTCATCTGGCCAATCTGGCCAACAAGCTGCGCAACAAACAGCGGCAAAACCTGCTAGTGCAGGCGGCAATTTTGATGATTTTGAGGATGATATTCCTTTTTAGAATCTAGCAACCCATCTAACAAAAAGCCCGCAATAGCGGGCTTTTTGTTGTTATAAGCGTATTACTTGTTTAATACTACACCGCCAAATAAATTGCCACCACCACCAGGAAGTCCAGAGCCAGAAACTTGAACGCCATATTGTAAGCCAGCACGCTCGGCATTAGGACCAAATAATGAGCCCTCTACATAGGCGTTGTTAGAAAGTATACCTGAGCCAGTAGTTGTACAACCACAGAATCCAGTGCCAGTGATGATTGCATTATTATCACTAAACTTGGCGCTAGCTGCAGCTAATGAAACATTAAGACCAGTAATAGAAACAATATTACTTGCAATCGGAATATTTAAGTTATAAGAAAGTTTATAAGTACTAAAATTTAAACTCAAACCACCAGTTACAGTGTCTGTATTACCTGTTGTTATAGTGCCACTACTGCTAACGAGATAGGGCGTAGTTGAGTTCGCAACAAGGTATGATCCAGTAACGCCTGTACTATTTAATGCTGATATCACAGCGCTTGGCGTAGCGATACCTGTAATCCAATTAGTCATTAACATAGGTTGGCCATTATAGGTACCACCAGAAGCTCTACCCCATTTTAAAAAGGCATCAGAATTAGCTTCTAAAATAGTGCCAGTCACAATATTTGGCGTGCCTGAGTTATCAACATAGCTTATTAAGTTGTTGCCAGTGAAAGTGGCTGTACCTTTATAAACACCATTATTGCTTACCACACCTACTGGCATAGTTGCGAGTGAAACGATTGTATCATTACCTACAGTAGGAGCAATTGCAGGAGTGATTGTTACAGCCGCTAAAGTTGTAGTCAACGCAGCTGTATTGATTTGCTCTCCTGCCGCAAATACAGCTTTCCCGGCTGGCGGTGGTGCCGCCGCTGCCTTCGCCGCCTTATTACTAGGCTTGGGTGCGCCACCTATGCCCACTACTTGAATCGACTGACCAGTAATGGCGTTTAAACAACCGCCTGCGTTACACACATCTACGCTACCGTGATTGGTTGTCATCAATAAACTATTATCATTAAAGTTTACCGTGAATTCTGTACCGCGAATACCGATGGTTGCAACCGCAGTTTTTAATTGATAGTGATCGCGATTTTTATGACCAATAAGGCCGCTAACTGTGCGCAAGCCGCCTTTTACTAGTTCGGTAAAATTATATTCTGAACCATCTTCTTTGCCAGTAAACTCAAATTGATTGATTTTATAAATGGTATTGGGTTGCAGTGAAATTTTACCGCCATCAATCATGCTTAATTGAACGCGCCCTTCTTTCGTTTCAATCGCATCACCAGCACTAAGGTCGGCATTTTTAGTCGCTTTTGTTGTTGTATTATCTGCGTGCGCAATGGTCACGTCACCCGTTGCAAAAGTTACACTACCAACTGCTTTGGCCATTGCAAATTGAGATAACAACATCATTGCAACAAAACTGGTAATTTTTAATGTAAATGACTTATTCATATTTTTTCCTTGGTATTAAATTATTTATAGTGCCATAAATTACGGCATTAAAATTACGGCTTTCTTTTCTAAAGCAACAATCAATTAAAAACTTTAGTCACATCAGTTATAATCTAACTTTTGTATTATCACAAACAGTAAAGCGAAAACCATGCCAATATATGATTTTCAATGCACAAATTGTCATTTTCAGTGCGAAATGCTTAGAAAAATGAGCGAATCTAGCCTTACGAACTGCCCAAATTGTAAAAGTGAAACGTTAGCAAAAAAATTGTCGGCGCCCAGCTTTCAATTAAGTGGTAGCGGTTGGTATGCTACTGATTTTAAAGATAAAAAAAGCAATACTAAAGCCACAGAAACAGCTAAAACTAGCGATGAGGCAAAACCAGCCGCAAGTTGCGCGCCCAACTGTGATTGTCATTAATTTTAATGATTATAAAAAATATGTTGAATATAACTAACTGATATATTAAATGAAAAAATATTTCATCACAGGTCTATTAGTGTTGGTTCCCTTATTCATTACAATTTGGGTTTTGACTACATTAATTCATACAATGGATCAAAGTTTATTGTTGTTACCTGCGTCTTGGCGACCTAAAAGTTTGGTCGGGTTTGAGATTCCGGGCATTGGCGCATTGCTCACCTTAGGTATCATTTTCGTCGCAGGTTTGGTGGCAACTAACATTTTTGGTCAGCAACTTATTGTACTGTGGGAGTCGCTACTTGCTCGTGTGCCTTTTGTAAAAACCATTTACTCTAGCGTTAAACAGGTGTCCGATACGCTATTTTCAGATTCAGGCAATGCCTTCCGTAAGGCGGTACTGGTGCAGTATCCACGTCAAGGCAGT
>JANXWL010000104.1 GCA_025351225.1 Methylotenera sp.
AAGAGTATCGCGCTCACGAATCAAACCACCAGTCGCATCGGTAAAACCTGGGAAGTAAAAATATCGCGTTAATCCATTCGCTTGAGGCGATGGTTTTGCATGAAAACCTGCCACCCAAGGCTCAGCCGATAAATATTCTAAATTAATCCACTTGGTTTTAGAAACGGTTGATTTCTGTTGCACCATGGCAGCCAAGTACGCAGGCGGCAAACCGCAAGAAAATGCTTCGATTACCACTTCGGCAGCTATGCTAAAATCAGCTTCATCTTTTCGATTACTATCTGCTTTGTTAGCACTTTTGTCAGTGTTTGGCCATTTTAAAATAGTGATTTTGTCGCAAACTTGCTTGCTTACATTAATATTTAAATTAGGAATTATTTTTTGCGCCGCACCTAAATCATCTATCCAAAGCCTAATTTGCAAGCCATGCTCCAATTGCAACTGCCTTGCCAGCCGCCAGCACACGCCAATATCACCAAAGTTATCGACGATTTTGCAAAAAATATCCCAACGCTGTTTTATCATTTAGAAAGACATGCACTCAAAGCAAGTCAATTCCAAAGTTCTTTAAGACAATTGCGTAAATATAAAAAATGACCAATGTCATAATAATACAACCTAATAAAGTTGGCCAAAATCCAAATTTTGGTAACAAATAAGGAAACAACAAAAACATTGGCAACGTAGGAATCACATACCAAAATGTGTAATAAGCATGATTAGCGATTTTAGTTGTGGGTTGCTTCTCAATATAAAGCCATATCAGTGTAAGCACGGTAACAAACGGCAGCGCAGCTACCAAACCACCGAGTTTATCACTGGCTTTAGCAAACTCTGAAACTAGCACCACCGCGGCGGCGGTGATTAAATATTTTAGTATGATAAATTTCATATTTTTCCCCTTTAAACTGTTCAACTGACTTTAATAAAGTCTTTCACAAATTTAACCCGCTGGCTTTGCCTTGTGCGTTTTGAGCTAACCAAGTATAAGGTATTAGCAACTGACATAATGTCATTGATTATCACATGCAACTTTTGATTGTTGACTTCTCTTTCGCATAAGTATGAGGGCAGAACAGAAAAACCAATATTACGCGCCACTAAATCCAAAATGCAGCGTAAATCAGGTACTGTAAAGGTGGGTTTAATTTTCAAGGCCTGCGTTAGAGTTAGCCCAAAATAGTCACGAATCAATGGCAATTCAACATCATAGGCAATGAAGGGTTTGCTCAACTTTTCTACACTAGTTAATCTGGCTAGTTGATTTGTTTTTTCAAACTCAACACCCGCGACTAAGATGAGCTTTTCTTCTGCAATTGCGTCAAACTGATAATGTTCATCTTCAATTTTTGATGCCGTAATCGCTAAATCTATTTCGCTGTTCTCAAGCATTGCGTAAATGCGCGCTTTGCCGCCAAAGCTAAAGTTACATTGGATATTGTAAGCTTTTAATTGTGATAACCTTTCTAACAACTGACTACTGACATATTCCACTGGTCCGCCGATATAAACCTCCCCTGCAAGGTCGCTAGCACTTATCGACAAGTCACCAATTAACGTTTCTATATCATCTATTGGTAAAGCAATTTTTTTAGCTAGATCATCTGCAAACACCGTGGGTGTTACACCGCGTGCAAGGCGAGTAAAGAGCGACTTCCCAAATTTATTTTCTAAGCTTTGTATGTGTTGTGTGGCACATGGCTGTGTCATGCCAAGGTCTATTGCGGCGCCTGTAATAGAGCCTAAGCGATATACGGCTAAAAAAGTTTGTAACTGAGGCAAATATGACATAAATATATTTATATTAAACTATGATTTATATTATTTTAATTATGCTTAAATCTTATCTAAACTGCAATCTCTTTCAATAACTAAGGTGAATATGATGAAAAGACATAGCGCAATAAAAAAATTTATATTAGCAACCATGCTATCGGTAAGCATTGCTAATGTACAAGCTGAAACAAACACGGAAGTCAAAAACATAGGCGAATTAAAGTCTATCGCCAGTGCACAACTCAATGGCAAAGTACCATTAAACAGCTTGATTCAGCAAAAACCGTTATATGGTATTGGCATGACAACTGGACTTGACGCTGAAGTGTTAATTTTAGCCAATAAACCATATGTTGGCGGTTTTAGAAAAATGGCTTATCAATATCCGCTGACGGATAACCCCAACATTAGTTTTTTGGCTTACAGTTATGTTGATAAATGGCAACTACTAACTTTACCCAACGAGGTGGATACTTTTCAAAAATTAGAAGCCTATTTGCCCGAAATTGCACAAAAAATGGGCTTAGATATCAGTAAGCCATTTCCCTTTCTAATATCAGGCGAGGCAAGGTTTTTGCAATGGTTTGTGGTGGATGGCATGGGCAATCAATTGCCTAATCCTCAAAGCAGTTTTGTGCGAGGACGCTACTTAGGTGGTTTGAATGACGTAAAAATTGAAGGGCTTGGTTTTTACTCTACCAAACACCAAGGCATTTTTACCACGCCTAACAACAATATGCACATTCATTTTAAAACTGTTGGCAATGCTGATGATGCTGTATTTGTCGGCCACTTAGACAACAATATCCAACTTAAAAGCGGCGCAGTGATTCAACTGCCAGCGCATTAAAAACCTTATATTTAACTTCAGGAGAATATCATGAAAAAACACGTACTCATGGTAGTGACATCACACGCCAAACTAGGAAATACCGATACAGCAACAGGCTTATATTTTGACGAGCTAGCAACGCCTTATTACGCACTGATTGACCAGAATATTGCAGTCACGATTGCATCACCCTTGGGTGGCAAAACGCCCATTGTGCCGAGTAGCCTTGGTAGCGATGATAGTCGTGTTGCAAATGTGGCTAGATTTATGCTAGATTCGGAAGCCATGAGCAAGCTTAACCATGCCACAAAGCTTGTCGAAATTGATGCTAATCTATTTGATGGTATATTTTTAGCAGGTGGCCACGGCACAATGTTTGATTTGCCAAATGACCAAAATTTGGCAAGTATCTTAGGTTCAATGTTTGATGCAAATAAAACCATAGGAGCAGTGTGTCATGGCTCTGCAGGCTTAGTTTCAGCCAAGCGCGCAGATAGAAAATCAATTATTTTTGGCAAAAAAGTCAATGGTTTTACCAATAGTGAAGAAGAAAAAGTTGGTCTAACTAGCGTTGTACCTTTTTTGCTGGAAACAAAAATGATGGAACTGGGTGGTTTTTATGAAAAATCAGAAGATTTTGCCGAACACGCCGTGCGTGATGGCAATTTGGTCACAGGGCAAAACCCAGCATCTGCGCGCAAAGTGAGTGAGTTGTTTTTGCAAGCATTAAATCAATAGTGATTAAAGGCATTGGGCACTTAAATAGATGCCTAATGCTAATTAATTTATCAATACTTACCTTTTCTTAACAACATATAAGCCGCAGGCAACACAAATAAAGACAGTAGCGGCGCAGTAAGCATACCCCCGACCATCGGTGCGGCAATGCGACTCATGGCTTCAGAGCCTGTTCCCGTGCCGATTAAAATAGGAATTAAGCCAGCTAAAATCACCGCCACCGTCATCGCTTTTGGTCGCACACGTAACGCCGCGCCTTCAATTAATGCTGAGTATAAATCTTCTTTATTATTCAGCTTGCCCGCAACGCGGTAGCGCTCAATGGCATCGTCTAAATACACCAGCATGATAATACCAAACTCTGCGGCTAGCCCAGATAGAGCAATCATGCCAACCCCGCTTGCAATGGAAAAATGATAGTTTAAAAAGTATAGAAACCACACCGCGCCGACCAAAGCAAAGGGCAAACTACCGAGTATAAGAATCGCAGGCGTAATGCGCTTAAAGGCCAAAAATAGCATAATAAAAATAATGCCTAGCGTCATGGGTACTACATAACTGAGTCGTTTTGAAGCACGTTCAAAATACTCAAACTGACCAGACCATGTGAGTGAATAGCCTGCTGGTAGCTGTAACTCTTTATCCAGCATCGCTTTGGCATCTTTTACAAAGCCACCTAAATCGCGGTCTTGAATATCCACATACACCCAGACGTTGGGTCGTGCGTTTTCGCTTTTAATCATCGGCGGACCATCGGTAACTTTTACCTCAGCGACTTCTGCTAATGGCACCGTAGCGCCTTTTTCAGTGATGATAGGCAAGGCTTTGAGTTTTTCTACAGAGTCGCGCAACTCTCTTGGAAAGCGCACGTTAATGGGAAAACGCGCCAAACCATCAATCTTTTCGCCGATGTTATCCCCACCAATTGCGGTAGATACTAGCATTTGCACATCATCAATATTTAAGCCATACCGCGCAATTTTGAGGCGGTCTATCTTCACATCAATATAACGCCCTCCAGTCACCCGCTCGGCAATCACCGAACTAGCGCCAGGGACTTTCTTCATCAGCCGTTCAACTTCTTCACCCAGTTTCTCTAGCGTTGCTAAATCAGCGCCACCGATTTTAATCCCAACTGGACTTTTGATGCCGGTAGAAAGCATATCGATACGGTTACGAATCGGTTGTACCCAAACATTCGCCATGCCTGGTATTTTCAATCGCGCATCTAATTCTTTCACCAATTTTTCTGGCGTCATGCCAGCGCGCCATTCATTCCGTGGCTTGAACTGAATAGTAGTTTCCAGCATCTCCAACGGCGCAGGATCTGTTGCCGTTTCAGCGCGACCTGTTTTACCAAACACTGATTTCACTTCAGGTACCGTTTTAATAAGCCTATCGCTTAATTGCAGTATTTCTGAAGCTTTAGAAACCGAAAGCCCAGGCAATGCTGTAGGCATATACAGCAAATCACCTTCGTCTAACGGCGGCATAAATTCACTACCTAATTTGCCAAGCGGGTAAAGCGTAATTAAAACTAAAATCAAGGCGATGCCCAACGTAACTTTAGGGTAATGCAGCACTTTACCTAATAATGGTTTGTAGATTGCGATGAGCCAACGATTCAATGGATTGTCATGTTCAGGCCGAATATGCCCCCGAATAAATATTGTCATCAGTACGGGAATTAGCGTCACTGACAATCCAGCCGCTGCAGCCATGGCATAAGTCTTAGTAAAGGCTAGTGGGGCAAATAATTTACCTTCTTGTGCTTCCAGAGTGAATACTGGGATGAACGATAAGGTAATAATGAGTAATGAAAAGAATAGCGCTGGCCCAACTTCACTGGCCGCGTCAATAATCACTTTTATGCGCTGAGTGTTATTGGGTTCACCATGTTCACTTTTGAAACTTTCCAGCTGTCTATGCGCATTTTCAATCATTACAATCGCTGCATCTACCATGGCGCCGATGGCAATTGCAATGCCGCCCAGCGACATAAT
>JANXWL010000043.1 GCA_025351225.1 Methylotenera sp.
GCAAGCCTTACTACAAGCCATGGCAGTTGGTTTACCAGTAATTAGTTGCCCGATTGGTGGTATCCCTGAGGCCCTGCAAGGTTACGCACAAGGCACTTTAACACCCACCAAAAACCCACAAGCGCTATCAGAGGCGATGCAAAACCATCTGGGGAAAGTTGCCAAATCAAGCAGATACACACCTTTCACACTGGAGAGTATGTACTCCTCAGTTTTAGCGGTGTACGAATTAGCGCTACAATTAAACTCTAAACAAATATTTTAATCAATAAAAACGGGCTCACTCATGAAACCTTACAGACCAATAGTAGCAAATATCCTAAACGAACTTCGCCCTGCTCACATACTTGACGCTCCATCAGGTAGTGGCTGGCTAGCAAGTTTGCTTAAATTTGATGCCTCTATGGATGGACTAGATTTATTTGCCCCCCCCCCGCTGGATATAGGTATTTTGAAAATGCTGATTTAGATATGGGGCTGCCTGACAACTTAGGGCATTACGAAGCTATTGTATGTTGCGAAGGAATCGAACATTTTGGCAATCCAGATATTTTTTTTAAAACGGTAAGCGCACATTTAACATCCAAGGGAACTGTCATTATCACCACACCCAATATTTGGTTTCCAGCAGCCAAGTTAACCTTTCTTATGAAAGGCTTTTTTCCAAGCTTTCCTTGCTTAGTAGGAAATATTTTACGAGGCAATCATATGCACATAATGCCATGGTCTTATCCACACCTATTTTTATTTTTAAAACTTAACGGGTTTGAAAATATAGCTTTACATGATGTTGATGAAAAAAAACCTAAAAGAATTTATGAATATATTATTGGCTTACCACAACGTTTATACTGCTTTCAAAAATGTAAAAATGCACCAACCCAAGAAGAACGAGATTTCTGGACGACAGCAGGCTCAAAACAGTCAATTTATGGGCGTCGCTTAGTTGTAAGTGCTACAAAACCCTAGGAAACTCAATTAATATTAGCACTACAAAAGCGCGTCAATCGCCACTAAAATCTGTGCTGGTATGATGGCTACCAAGCACTGGCTGACTTTGCTGCCAGCGCAGCCATCTAAACCACATGGCCTGCAAGCAAATGATGGCGAATCACCCGCGCCAAGTGCCACCACACGATGCGACACTTGCCAAGGTGCCCAAATTTTTTCATCGGTAGGGCCAAACAAAGCCACCACTGGCGTTTGCAAAGCGCTGGCCATATGCATCGCCATGGAGTCAATCGACACCAATAAATCTGCGTACTGCAGTAAAGCAGCTGTTTTGCCTAAATCAAAATTTTGCGTTAAAGTTGGTGAAGTTTGGCACAACTCAATTAATGCTCGGTTGAAGGCCAAATCACTTGCGCCGCCGCTTAGTACAACGGTATAACCGCGCCCTTGTAAATTATCGATTAAGGCCGCCCAAGTGGCGTGCGGTAAGCCTTTAAACTTCCAGCGGGCCGCCGCGTGAATGACAATCAGTTTTTTGTGTTCAACTACAATTGACTTAAGCCAGCCATCTATCGCCAGCTTGTCTGCACCAGCAACTGCCAATTGATAGGCTGGCGCAAAAGGTTGCTGATAAAAACCAATTTTCCGCAACAAATCAACATCTTGCTCAGCAGCCGGCCTAGATGTTGGCGTGAGTTTTGCAATGTGTTGAAATGAGTTCGACCAAAATTGTGGTCGCTTTTTTGATTGTCGTGCAACGCTAACTTTTGCTTTTAAAAGTCGAGCCAAAAACGCACCACGCCAGTCATCTGAAAACTGTGCCAGCACATCATATTGCTGCTTACGCATGATTGTTAATAACCGCCAATACTCGCGCCAGCGCGCAAAGCCTGTTAAATGCCGTGGCACAACGAGCACATGTCGCACACGCGAATTCATCGCAAAAATGGCTGCACTTTCTTTAAAGCACAGCACATCCACCACAAAGTCCTGCGGCAAAGCAGCAATGGCTGACGTTAAAATAATCGAGTCACCCAAATGTTTGGTTTTTAAAAAAAGTGCGGTTTTGTCTGATTTCATTTTGCTATAAAACGGTGCCAATCGCCATTTTGTTGCAGCGCATCGGCTAGCAACCCAAAAAAATCAGATTTGGCTTTAAAGCCATCGTTATAACTAATGCCACCAATATGCACCCAGCGCTCGTCAATCATTTGTACGGATGCAGCTTGTTGCAGCTCGGGCAGTTTAATATTAACCTGTTCATTTTTTGCAAAACAAATCTGTGCTTTATCAAAGTGTGAATAAATGCACTCCCAATTTCTACCACCCGTATCTAGCCCACGTGAGAAATCATACAAAAAATTGAGTGGTTGATGTTTAAAAGTAGCATACATAAAAATACAATAACCTGCCCATAGCGACCAATATTGCGGAAACTTGCCACCTGCTCTGCCAAAAAACTGTTGATTGGCCAATCTTTCTTCAAAATCCACTTCACTCACGGGGATTAAATCGTGATCGATAAACGCAAATAGTTTAGGCTGAATAATGTTAATCACATTATCATAAATCCACGACATCGCCATGCCGTGCGAGCGATTGACATGCTTGGTGCGGTTCATCGGCAAGGCCAAATAGGGCGCACCGTTTTGTTTACAAACCGCTTTCAACTCGGCTCGCGCGCTTGCTTTATGTGAGTTATCAAACACTAAAACGGTGGTATTCATCAGATTTTTTTTGGCCATTTGCAGCAACCAATTCACTGCCCAAGGCTGCTCAAATGCAACAACAATCGCAATATTTTTGCCTACTAAATAGCGATTATCGGCTAAAAACTGGCTTAACTCTGCTGGTTTTTGACTCACATAATACCTAAGCCATATATCGTTACGTACTTGCTTAAAAGCCACATCTAGCGGGCGTAGTTTTAACCAATCTTTGACAGAAAATTCTGATAGCTTAAGCATAATTTTAATGCACTATTGTTTGTTGAGTAACATGAGTTTTAAATAGCGATAGTATGTCGTCTCGGCATTAGAAACCGCTAAAATAAAGCCTATGCGGCCATCTAAAAAGCCTAAATGTAAAAAATAAGTGCGCATAAACGCCCAAATACCGTGCAATATCGCGCTGCTAAGTGAAGCGGTTTTGCCACGTGCCGCCAGCTTAGTTGCACCGTCGCTAGAGTAACGGTTGGTTTTATCCAGCACTTCTTCTAAATCAATATAGCTGATGTGCAAAAGTGGATTTTTAAGCGTTTTAATTTCGCCCTTAAAAATCACATGCTCATGCACGATGTCATCGCTAAATATTGCTTGAGATTTTGGAAACAAGCGTAGTACGTAATCTGGCCACCAGCCGCTGTGGCGCATAAATTGGCCACAGTAGCTGGAACTGCGTGGGATTTGATACGCAACGTTGGCAGAACTCAAACTTAAC
>JANXWL010000052.1 GCA_025351225.1 Methylotenera sp.
CATTATGTTTTAATGAACATTGAATGCGATCAAGCAACGCTTGATGAATTAGAGCATGGCTTTAAATTTAACGATGCAGTGATTCGCCACTTAACTTCAGGCACCAAAACTGCAGTAATCGCGCCTAGCCCAATGATGAAAGAAGAGAAATCAAGATCAGTGCTTAGTCGCGATGAAGCAGCGCCCACAGCAGCACCAGTGGCCGCGCCAGTAGCAGAGGTTGCAGCAGCGTAAGTATTTTGAACAGCTTGGTGATTAGTGGCGTTGTTGTTGGCTTGCAGCCCCTACGTTACACACCAGCAGGCATAGCGTTGTTAAGTTTTGTATTGCAACATGTTTCGGAACAAACTGAAGCAGGCTTAAAAAGAAAAGTGGAGTGTGAAGTGCAAGCAGTTGCTTTAGGTGACCTTGCAAAAAGTAACATTCAGCTTGGTTTGGCAATAAAAGCCAAAGGTTTTTTAGCCAAACGCAGTGCAAAAAGTACACAACTAGTGCTTCATATTGAACAGCTTCAGATTGAAAAGTTAGAAGCTAATTTAAAGAATATTTAGGAGTTACACCATGGCAAGAGAAATGTACAAGCGCCGCCGTTACTGCCGTTTTAGTGCAGAAGGCATTAAAGAAGTCGATTACAAAGATGTAGATTTGTTAAAAGATTTTATTAGCGAAAACTTTAAAATTATCCCAGCCCGTATGACTGGCACTAAAGCCAGATACCAACGTCAATTAACAACCGCGGTAAAACGCGCGCGTTTTTTGGCTTTGTTACCATACACTGACAAACACCCAGGCTAAGGAGAGATAATATGCAAATCATTTTATTAGAAAAAGTCGCAAACCTAGGTATGTTGGGCGATATTGTTAAAGTTAAAGACGGTTTTGGCCGTAACTTTTTAATTCCACAAGGCAAAGCAAAACGTGCAACAGAGTCTAACAAGGCTGAGTTTGCCGCACGTCGTGCAGAGCTAGAAAAACAACAAGCGGATATTTTGGTTGCGGCAACTGCACGCGGTACAAAATTAGCTGGTTATGTGTTAACAGTGGCGCAAAAAGCGGGCGTAGATGGTCGTTTGTTTGGCTCTGTAACCAATGGCGATATTGCTGAAGGCCTTGTAGCTGCTGGTTTTGAAGTGGTTAAATCAGAAGTGCGTATGCCAACTGGCCCACTAAAAACAATTGGTGACCATGCCGTTACCGTTGCTTTACATCATGATGTTGTGGTGGATATTACCGTAACGGTAGTTGCAGAAGCTTAATTGTTATTAGTTTGAAAAAGGCGACCTGTGGTCGCCTTTTTTATTGGGTGGCGGTATTGAATGAAAAAATAGTTTTCTTTACTTTAATCTAGTGTTTTCATACGCTGGACACTCGAATACTAGAGAAAATATTGGCTACACGTGGCGACCGAGCATAGCAACTGGGATTAAGAGTATTAATATTAAGGATATTCAATGAATGAGCTTCTATCAAAACTGATTACTGACGATGATTTTGAACGAATGCGTTTGGAATTAAATGCACCAAATATTTTTTCTGCTTTAGCTGTACAGAGAAAAGAAATTAGGCATTCTAACTTTATTGGATATTTACTTGACCCTAATGAAACTCATCAGCTTAATGATTTGGTTTTAAGAAGAGTCTTGAGGGATATTTTTAACGAGTCAAAAAACAACTCAAGAAGTATTTTTGATGCGGATGATATTGACTATTCCAATGTTGAAATACGTAGGGAATGGAGAAACATAGATATTCTTATAATTTTAAAAGAAGATGTTGTGGTCATAGAAAATAAAGTCGATAGCGTAGATCATTTAAAGCAGTTATCAAGATACAAAGAAACTGCGGATAAAAGTTTTCCTAAAAAAACTATTCATTATGTGTATTTAACACCTGATGGCGATAACCCTCAAGACGAAGTTTCAAGAGAAAATTACATCAATTACTCTTATGAAAAAATCTCAAAAATTATTGAATCTATTTTAAGTCTCTACAGAAACAGTATTAGCGAAAAAATTTATTTTTATCTATCAGATTATTTATCAGTTTTGAAAAGGGAGTTGTTAATGAATGATCCAATGAACGATCTGGCTAGAAGGGTCTACTCTAAACATAAAGAAGTTTTAGACTTTATTTTTGAGAACATTCCTGACCAAGTGAATGATTTTTTATATCCACTCTTTGAACAAGCATTCAAGGATGCTGGTTATATAATCGGTTCGAAGAGTAGGACGACTATCAGATTTAATACTAAAGAGCTTGATGATTTACTGCCCCGAGTTGGCTCTGGATGGATAAATAAAGAAATATTTTTATTTGAAATCAAATTTAGTGATAAAAATACAATGTTTGAAGCTATAGTCCCACCAGGGAGTCAAGAAATTCAAAATAAAATTCATGAAGCACTCAAAAAATCAAAATTTTATAAAAAGCCTATTGGCAAGAAATGGCTGGTTTTGGCTAAAGAGAAATTTGAATTTCTCTCAATAGAAAATCTTGCTGAACAAAGTGAAGATGAAATAAAAAATAAAATTCGACAAATTGTTGAACAAGTTACCCCTATCGTTTCTGAATACACTAATTTACTTACCAGTGACGCTGAGGTTTTGAGTTTAAAAGAATTAAAAATGTAAATGCAAGTAAACACTAAACGATTTTTAACCAAATCCCGCTTCAAGCTCGCCGTTGAATGCCCAACCAAGCTTTTCTATGCTAGTAAGCCAAAAGAATATAGCGACACCATGCAAGAAAATGCCTTTATGGCAATGCTGGCAGAGGGTGGCTATCAGGTGGGTGCGCTGGCAAAGTTACGTTACCCTGATGGTATTGAAATTGAGGAGAAATCGCATGCTGAGGCTTTTGCCAAAACGCTAGAATATTTAAAGCGCGATAACATTGTGCTATTTGAGCCTGCTATTTTGGTGGGCCATTTTTTTATTCGCATTGATATTTTAATTAAGCAAGGCAAGCGCTTTGAATTGATTGAGGTGAAGGCGAAATCGTATGATTCGATGAACCCTGAAATTGAAGGCAAGCGCGGCGGCATTAGCGCAGGCATGTTGCCTTATATTCAAGATGCGGCTTTTCAAACTTGGGTGTTGCAGCAGGCTTTTCCACAAACTGAAATTACCACCGCCTTGATGATGCCTGATAAAGCCCATCACTCGGAAGTAGACGGTATTAACCAGATGTTTAAGATTGGTGAGCGTTCGCAGGTTGAGGTAAAAATCCCAGCAGAAATTGATGCAAAACAGCTCGCAGAAACATTGCTTACTAAAGTGAATGTAGATGCTTATGTGGCGCAGGTATTAGGCGCGCCAATGAGTTACCCAAACGGGCAGGGTATGTTGAGCGATGTTGCTAACGTTTGGGCATTAGCTTATAAAAATGATGAAAAAATAGTGCCTGCAATAGGTGCGCATTGTGGTGCTTGCCAATTTAAAGCGCCGATGGGTGAACCGCTTAAAAGTGGTTTTCATGAATGTTGGAAAGAAGCGAACCACTGGGTTGATAAAGACTTTGCTGGCGGCACTGTGCTAGATTTATGGAATTTTAGGGGCAAACAAAAATTAATTGATCAAGGTATTTACAAAATAAACCAAGTCACGCGTGACGATATTGGCACGTTTGAGGATGAGCCAAACGAGACGGGTTTAAGTCGCATGCAGCGCCAGTGGCTACAGGTGGTGGGTATTCCAGCAGACTATGATTGTGGCGGCTATTACTTTGATAAAAGCTACGCTAGAGTGAATATGGCCGCATGGCATTATCCTTATCACTTTATTGATTTTGAGACTTCCGCCGTAGCCTTGCCTTTTCATGCAGGTATGCGCCCCTATGAGCATGTGGCGTTTCAGTTTTCGCATCATGTCATGCTAGCAGACGGTAGTGTGCGACACGCTGGCGAGTTTATTTGTGTAGAGCCCGGCGTGTTTCCTAATTATGCTTTTGCTAGGGCGCTCAAAGCAGAATTGGATAAAGATAATGGTATGGTGTTTATGTGGAGCCACCATGAAAACACCATACTTTCAACCATTTTGCGGCAGCTTTCTCAATATCCGAATCCACCTGAAGATGCTGAAAACTTAATTACGTTTTTAAAAGTGTTGACTAAAGGTGGCGAGCGAGAAATGGTGGATTTATGCACGTTTGCAGAAAAGGCTTTTTTTCATCCTGACACCAAAGGTGGAAATGGTATCAAGCAAGTGTTGCCTGCAATATTAAAAGTGGCGTCTAAAGTACGTGAAATTTATAGAAAACCCATCTATGGTGCACCAAATGGCATCCCTAGTATCAATTTTGCATCTGACGCAGGATTCGCTTGGGTTGATGACTTTGTGGTCGAGCCTTATGCGCGGCTTAAACAATATGCTAAAGACTTATTGCCAGATAGTATCGCAGATGAAACAAGTATCATTGCTGATGGTGGCGCGGCGGCAACTGCGTACGCTAGATTGCAGTTTGAAGAGATGAGCCAAGTTGGTCGAGATAAAGTGGTTGCCGCATTATTACGTTACTGCGAATTAGACACACTCGCAATGGTAATGATTGTGCAGGCTTGGCAATTTGATTGTGAGAAATATTAAAAATTTAAAATTGGCAACAGAAGATAAGTAACGTTGGGTATAATTCAGCCATGGCTGACGAACAATTAGATTCCCTCAAACTTCCCCCGCATTCTATTGAGGCCGAGCAATCGGTGATTGGCGGTTTGCTGTTAGAGAACGAGGCTTTAGACAAAATTGCCGATATTTTAAGCGCGCAAGACTTTTATCAGCATGA
>JANXWL010000120.1 GCA_025351225.1 Methylotenera sp.
TTTGTGTGCGGATCAAACGCAGTCACCGCAGCCTGCTTGCGAGTGATTGAAAGCTTAAATGAAAGTTACGAAATCACGCACTTGCAACGCATGACACCCTTGGTATTAGAAGACGAAAGTTTGTGCGGCAAGCGTTACAGTAAGCCAAAACTGAAACCTAAACTGCAAAAAGGCGATGCGATTATTGCGTTTAGTCGCAAAGATGTTTTAACATTTAGCGCGCGTTTTCGGCAATGGGGGTTTACCGTCGCCAGCATTTATGGTGCGCTATCGCCCGAAGTACGCAGACACGAATCGGAACGCTTTTGCACTGGCCAAGCTGATATATTAGTGGCAACTGATGCCATTGGCATGGGGCTCAATTTGCCGATTCGGCGCGTGATCTTTTCAGCTACTCATAAGTTTGATGGCGTTGCTTCGCGCTTACTCAATGCCACCGAAGTGCGTCAAATTGCTGGTCGCGCAGGCCGTTTTGGCATTTACGAAACAGGGTTTGTAAACATACTAGAAGATGATGAGCGCTTTCACATAGAACACATGCTAAGCACAGATGACAGCAGCCATTTAACCAAACTACCTATTGCGCCAAACTTTGGCCAAATGGCTGATATTGCTGGAAAACTTCATACGGCAAAATTAGCAGAATGCTTGGAATTTTTCACACAAAAGTTAATATTTAACGATACGCATTTTGAATTAAGCAGCATTGCGACGCAGTATGCACAAGCTTTGTTGGTAGATGAATCTGCACCAAAAATGGCATTAAAAGACAAGTTTATATTTGCCTGTGCGCCCATTTCAATTAATGTGAATATTGAAAAAGACTACTTTTTATTGTGCTTGCAAAGTGTTTACCATAACACCGTTAGGCACTTGCCCATTGCACCCACTTGGCTAAACGCTAGCAATCCAAAGCACTTGCAAGAAGCCGAAATACTCAGCCAAAACATTAGTTTATATGCGTGGTTAAGCTACAAGTTTTCACAGATTTTTATTGATAGCGTAGAAGTAAAAGCCATGCGAACTAGTGTGAGCGCATATATTCAACATGCGCTGTTAACGCAAGCGGGTTATGGTCAAACGGCAAGAGAAACGGATTATTTGCAATTAAATAAACACCAGAAGTGCTAGTGTTTATTTATTGGTGCGCAACTTTTGATTTAGCCAAAGCAGGATTACCCGCAAAGTATTTTTTAATGCCGTTTAAAATAGAGGTAACTAATTTATCTTGATACGCTTCATCATTCAGTTTTTGCTCTTCTTCTGGATTGCTGATAAATGCCGTCTCAACCAATATCGACGGGATGTCTGGCGATTTTAGTACTGCAAAAGCGGCTTGCTCCACCTTGCCTTTGTGTAGGCTATTGACTTGGCCAATATTGCTTAACACCGCTTGTGCCAGTTTTAAACTATCGTTAATCGTGGCAGCTTGCGATAAATCAAGTAGTGTTTTGGCTAAAACTGGGTCTTTGTCGTCTAAACTCACACCGCCAATTAAATCGGATTCATTCTCTTTTTTGGCCAAATAACGCGCACTGGCACTGGTGGCGCCTTTTTCTGATAGCGCAAACACCGATGACCCACGAGCCGCTTGGGTGGTAAAAGCATCGGCATGAATCGAGACGAATAAATCGGCCTTGGCATTGCGCGCTTTAACCACACGGCCATGCAACGGAATGAAATAATCGCCATCGCGCGTTAAAATGCCACGCATATTAGGCTCTGCGTCGATTTTCTCTTTTAACTTTTTAGCGACTTTTAAAGTGATGTCTTTTTCGTGGCTACCATTTGCGCCACGCGCACCTGGGTCTTCGCCGCCGTGGCCAGCATCAATCGCAATGGTAATTAAACGGTCGCCGTCTTTGTTTTTAACTGCTGGCTCATTTTTATTTTCTATAGGTTTGGGTGTGCTACTGGCTTGCGGTGAGGTAGTGGTTTGTGGTTCTGCGCCATCAACAGGCTTATCTTCTGGCGCACCTGTACTAGGCGGCAGCGGCTCTATTACTGGCTTAAGCACTGGTTGATTAATGTCAATATTCGGGTCTGACTTATTCATTTTTTTATCCAGCATGGTCATTAACTCATCTTGCAGCGGATAAATATCGAGTACCAAACGATTTTTATAATCACCTGCAGGTGCCAGTGGAAACAAGTTTGATTTCACCTCGCCTTTTAAATCAATGGCTATGCGCACTACATTGGGTTTGTATTTAGCGGCACGCACTTGCTTAATGTAAGGGTCGCTTGATAAAATTTTGTCTGACAGCGTTTTGAGTGCTGGGTTAAGTTCAATATCTTCAATATCTAGCACTAATCTATCGGGATTTTTTAGAATAATCAGCTGATACTTCATGGCTGAGGTCGATTCAAACGTAATACGCGTATACTCTTGCGCAGGCCACACACGCGCAGCGGTTACGGTGTTAGTAGCGGCCTCTACGCTGATATTGCCAAGCAACACACTCGCCAATAAAAGTTGTGCTGAGGTTGTTTTTAGGGTTATTTTTAGAAATCGTTTAAACATTGTTTACCTAAATCTGAGCCTGCTGAAAACCGTACCTTACGTCCAATATTATTTGAATGTCCAGCATTATAAAGCGAAAGTTGCACGTGAATATCAGGCTCTGGCAGCATGTGTTCGGCTTTTTCTGGCCATTCAATCATGCAAATGCTTTGCGGATTAAAATACTCTCTAAAGCCTGCAGCATCCCATTCTTCCTCATCAATAAGTCGATATAAATCAAAATGATAGACATTGAAATTAGTAAAACTATAAGATTCAACCAATGTGTAAGTTGGGCTTTTTACCTTGCTAGTATGCCCCAAACCATGTAAAACACCGCGCACAAAAGTGGTTTTGCCCGCACCAAGGTCACCATGTAGATAAATATTAAAGCTAGGTGATAAAATATTAGCAAATCGCGCGCCACAGGCCAGCGTTGCCGCTTCGTCATCCAAAGTAAGTGTTATATCATTCGCCATATGAACTTAAATACACTCAACGATTTGACCCAACTTGCGGCTGACATCAAGCGCTGGGGACGTGAATTGGGCTTTGCAGAGATTGGCATTAGCGATACGAACTTGTCGAGCGCAGAAGTTGAGCATCAAGCATGGATTAAAAAAGGCTTTCATGGTGACATGGATTATATGGCAAAACATGGCGTGAAGCGCACTCGCCCCGCCGATTTAGTACCAAATACTGTGCGCGTGATTTCAGCTAGGCTAGATTATTTGCCACCCAAAGCCAAAGATAGTTGGAATGTAATTAGAAATACCGAGCAAGCTTTTATTTCGCGCTACGCCTTAGGCCGTGATTATCACAAAGTAATGCGCAATAAATTACAAAAACTATGCGATAAAATTAGCGCTGAAATTGCTAGTTTTGCAGATAATCTATTTGAAAGCAGAGTATTCACCGACAGCGCGCCTGTGCTAGAGGTTGCGCTGGCGGAGAAAGCTGGATTAGGTTGGCGCGGCAAGCATACTTTGTTGTTAAATAAAGAGCACGGCTCATGGTTTTTTCTAGGTGAAATCTACACCAATTTACCCTTGCCTATTGATGACAAAGGCAGCAATCATTGCGGCACATGCTCGGCCTGTATTGATGTATGCCCTACCCGCGCCATTACTGCGCCTTACGAGCTGGATGCGCGGCGTTGCATCTCGTACCTGACCATTGAGCTTAAAACTAGCATTCCTGTTGAGTTTAGGCCGTTAATCGGCAACCGTGTCTATGGCTGCGACGATTGCCAATTGGTATGCCCATGGAATAAGTTTGCAGAAGTCACCCAAGAACCCGATTTTAATATACGCAACGGTTTGGACGATATTAGTTTGGTGGAATGCTTTGCCTGGAGCAAGGCTGAGTTTACGCAAAAAATGGCGGGTAGCGCGATTTACCGTATTGGCTACACACGATGGCTGCGGAATATTGCGGTGGGATTAGGCAACGCGCTTAGCACGCCCGAAGTGATTAACGCCTTAAAAATGCGTGAAAGCGATAGTAGTGAATTGCTACGCGAGCATGTAAATTGGGCGTTGCAGCAACATCAATTAATCTGAACAAAAAGTCAATTCAAGTATTTAGCAATAAATGGAGAAATCCTGTCTCGACATAATTTTTTGTAGCCCCCTGGATTTGGATGAATTTCATTTGCCCAATCATTACTGTTGCCTTTTTCATTTGGGTCGGCTGAATGCAGCGTGCCTAAAGTATTAACTACCGCAAAGTTTGGTAATTTATTTTCTAGCCTGCGCAGTCTTTCTGCTAACCTATTAAATAAGTAATCTGTAATTAATTTCCAAAAATTTACAGGAACTTTATAAGCTTTATCAGTAAAAGCAGCAAAAGCCCAAGGTCCCACTTTTTTGTTTAAAGGCAAATTTGCTGGTGCGTTCCTAGCCACAATATAATCATAGCAGTGCACAATAATCATTGTATTTTTGTTCTTGTTATCCTCTACAGAGTCTCGTAAATTCGAAAAAGCTGTATAGTAACTCTCTATATAATTCAATAAGATTTCTAAATCTGGCGTATTGATATAGTCCATGAAGTGCGCGCTTTTTACAGACTTTCTAAGCACCTCAATCTGCTTTCCATTAACAAGGTACTTTCCAGTCAAGGCGTCGATTAAATCATTACCACCTGCGCTTAAAAGTATAAGATGCCATTTTCTGTAAGCTAATGCAGTAAGTAGTTTTTGATTGTTTGTAGGATCATTAATAGCTTGAATAGTGTCACCAGAAAGTGCTAAGTTAGCAATAACAGTTTGTTTTTTAAAATCTAAAGCTTCGATAATGTTTTTCGAACCACCAATAAATTTATGATTAAGCGGATTAAACCCTAAATTAAACCAAGAGTCTCCCTCGGCTAAGACATGCCAATCGTATATTTTTGCCTGTGGTGGACGCTGGCTACTCACATAAACATCCCAAGAATGACTATCCGACGACATACTTATTTCCCCTCGAAAGCTTTTATTTTATGTGCATTTATGCTAGATCAATTACTATAGTTAGTCAATAAAGCTTGAGTCATTCCAAACAAAAAAAGGACGCTTAAAGCGTCCTTTTTTTATCAATTCAAAACCTTACTTTAACACACGGTTGCGGTATTCGCCTGTACGTGTATCAATCTCAATTTTGTCACCTTGTGCGCAAAATAATGGCACTGGGAACTCGAAGCCAGAAGCCAATTTAGCTGGTTTCATGACTTTGCCGGAAGTGTCGCCTTTAACGGCTGGCTCGGTGTAAGCAATTTCGCGCACAACGGTAGTTGGCAGCTCGACTGAAATGGCTTTGCCATCGTAAAAACGCACATCACAAATCATGCCGTCTTCCATATACGGTAATGCGTCTTCCATAAACTCAGCGTCGACATCTACTTGGTTGTAGTCTGCATCCATAAACACATAAGTTGGGTCGGCAAAGTATGAATAAGTGACTTCTTTTTTCTCTAGCACAATAATTTCAAACTTGTCGCCAGCACCGTAAATCGTCTCGCTTGGCGCGTCTGTTAACAAGTTTTTAAACTTCATTTTCACCACAGCAGTGCTGCGGCCAGATTTGTTGTATTCGGCTTTTACCACGACGAGTGGTGTTCCATCGACCATAATCACGTTACCTGCGCGGAGTTCTTGTGCTGTTTTCATTGCGTTTGCCTTACTGTTAATTAAGTTAAATTCTTAAGCCGCGCATTATACCTAAACTCTTATTTTTTCACTAGTTTTACAGGATTTTATTGCAAAAAATCACCAACTTAG
>JANXWL010000128.1 GCA_025351225.1 Methylotenera sp.
ATAACGAACATGCAACTGTGCGTTTTGAGGTGATTGATACGGGTGTTGGTATTGCAGTTGATAAACAAAGCAAAATATTCGATAGCTTTACCCAAGCAGATTCATCAACTACGCGCAAATTTGGTGGGAGCGGTTTAGGACTCACTATTGCCAAACATATGGTTGAGGAAATGGGCGGCTCGCTCAGCTTTCATAGTACAGAAGGTGTTGGCAGCCGCTTTTGGTTTGACTTAGCATTTGAAAAGGCTAATGCATTAGTAAAAGCTAATTATTTAGAAAAAAATAGTGGGACTATTAATTTAAATAGCAATAGCGTTACGGTGCCTAACAACGGCGCAACCATTTTTGTAGCAGAGCCCGCAGTTATTGAGTCCGTTACAACATCTGGCACCAATACAAATGTACTGGATATTTTGGTATGCGAAGACGAAAGCACCAACCAAAAAATTATTACGCGCTTACTTTCATTGCCTGGCCATCATGTAGAGATGGTTGCCAATGCAGACGAAATGTTGGATAAGTTAGAGCATCGACAATTTGACCTTGTGATTACAGACCTTAATATGGCAGGCATGAGCGGCACTGATGCATTAAAACTATATCGATTTACTCAGCCTAGCGATAACAATACACGCTTTATTTTATTTACTGCCGATGCCACAACGACCGCTAGAGAAGCGGCTACAGATGCAGGATTTGACGCATTCTTATCAAAACCAATTAATACGGCAACTTTGTTTAGCACGATAGAACGTATTTGCGACCTTGCACCTAACACAGCTGCACAATGGATGGAGACTGCGCTCAGGCCAGTTGAGGTTAAAACTGAACTTGAAGCGGGCGACAACAACCTAGATTTAGCCACACTAAAAGAGCTTGAGCAAATTGGTGTGGGTGACGAATTGTTTATTCACCGCTTGCTAAGAAACTATTTATCAGACGCTGTTAAATTAATTTATAAAATTGAAATTGCAGCCAAACAAAAACGCTATGGTGAACTGCACGACTATTGCCATGCACTAAAAGGCAACAGCTTAAGTGTTGGGGCTATTCAACTTGCACACACCACTGAGGCAATTGGTAAGCTAGATGGATCGGCATCGACGAATAAAACTTTAGAATGGCTAAGTATTTTAAACAGTGATTTTTCTAAGTTAACTTTGGCTACAGAAGATTACCTTAAACGCCCTGTGCAAGAGCGTCTAAAGCAACCCAATTAGCTGATTTAAGCGGTCTTTTTATCAAGTATTGAGGTCACGTCGGCACTGACTTTAGTGTTTTGTGCGCGAACTAAACGTTCCATCACTTTTAAATTGCGCTCATCTAAACGCATTGCTGCATCGACCCAAATATTCGTGATATCGTATAATTCTTCTTTTGTTAATGGATTAACGCGCTGTTTTGCACGGTTAATGGCCTGAAAAGAATTAAGCGAACGGTGATTCTTTTTAATCCAATTATTCAGCGCGTATTCGCCTTGGCCATCCTCTGCAAGCACATCTACCACACCCATTTGATATAACTCTTCGCCAGTATAAATCTTACCAGAACGCACCATTTTTTCTGCGGCCTTCATACCAATTTTGCGCGATAAGAAGCTTAACGCACCCATACCAGGGAATAGGTTAAACATTACTTCTGGCAAACCCATCAAAGCGCTTTTTTCTGCAACCATGATATGTGTAGAAAGTGCGCCCTCAAAGCCGCCGCCCATAGCTTGTCCCTGCACTAAAGATATTGTGGTGACAGGTGCTTGCATGTTGTAAAGAATCCAAATACTCTCAATGCATAATTTTGCATACTCAAATAGATGTGCCCTATCCTTAGCTAAAATTAAATCTCTAAATACAGACAAATCTCCACCAAGATTATAAACGCCTTCCATACCTGATGCTAAAACAGAGTAATTAATTCTCTGCATTTTGCCTTGCACAAATATCTCTCCATTAGAGTTTTGCACATAGTGATGGTAGTGCAGTAAATCTTCTAAACATATCTTGTTAAAACATGGCCTAGGCTCTGGCTGCATAAAAGACCACATCACGCCAAATTCGCTATCAAAGCGTGTAGTAATTTGTTGGTAATTAGCAATACTTGCTTGTTGAAAATCCACAACTGTATTCATTATCTCTCTCCTAAATGAATGATTAACACTGATTGTTAATAACCATTGACGATATTGTTGTTGTTGTTAATAATCAATCGCTATATAAAAGTTTACGCTATTAACTATAGGCCTAATAACTAGCTGTCTCAAGTGAAAAACTTTTGAGTATTCGCCGCTTTTCATGTAGATTGTTAATATGTAACAAATTGTAATAAAATGTTTTGGTAGAACTCACTGTAAGTAAATTTTGTAAGCTATTGATATGGAAATATTTTTAACCATTAAAATAATTTAACTTTAGGGAAGACTGGCATCATGAAAAAAATATTGTTAAGTTGTATGATTTTTACAACACCGCTGGCCGCTCAGGCGGCTGGATTCGCGCTAATAGAACAAAGTGGCAGCGGTATGGGCAACGCATTTGCGGGCGGCTCAGCAGTTGCCGAAGATGCCAGTACTGTTTATTTCAACCCAGCAGGCATGACCTATATTGAAGGCACACAATTAGTTGGTGCGCTACATTTGATTAAGCCAACAGCAGAGTTTAATAATAACGGTTCTATTGCGGGGGCTGGTAAGCCACTAGGAGGCAATGGCGGCGATGCTGGTGATTTAGCCTTTATACCTAATGCTTACTTTAAAATGGATTTTTCAGACACGATTAAACTTGGAATTGGTATAAACGCACCTTTTGGCTTAAAAACAGAATATGACCCCACTTGGATGGGTCGTTTTCAAGCAATTAAATCAGAAGTTAAAACTATTAATATCAACCCAGCACTGGCTTTTAAAGTGAATGATCAACTGTCTTTAGGCTTTGGTGTTTCTGCGATGTGGGCACAAGCCACTCTCACTCGTGCAGTAAACTTTGGCGGCGGGGGCGAGGGTTCAGTAAAAATCAAAGGTGATGATTGGGGTTTTGGCTATAACCTTGGCGCAATTTATCAAGCTACGGCTGATACGCGTATTGGTATGGCCTATCGCTCAAAAGTCGACCAGCACTTGGAAGGTGATGCGACATTTACGCGACCAGCATTAGTACCACCTGCTGCTGCACCTGATGGTGCCATCAACGCAAGCGTCTCTCTACCAGAAAACTTCTCTGTAAGCGTATTTAGTAAACTGAATGACACATGGGATGTAATGGGCGATGTAACATGGACGCACTGGAGTCGTTTTAAACAACTAGCAATATTCCGTAGTAGCGGTGCTTTATTATCGAATACTGACGAAAACTGGGATAACAGTATGCGTTATTCTATCGGAGCAAATTACCACTATAGCGATGCAATCAAACTGCGCGCTGGTTTAGCTTATGATGGAGAGGCCGTTAATGACGATTTCCGTACAGCGCGCATTCCAGGCAACGATAGAAAGTGGGTGGCATTAGGCGCAAATTGGACGGCCTCTCCTAACTCATCTGTCGATGTAGGCTATGCGCATTTATTTATTAGTGATGCCAACATTAATGATGGCAGATCTGGTGCTGCTAACGGTACGTTAAAAGGAACTTACGATGGCAGTGTTGATATTTTAAGTATGCAATACACACATAATTTCTAAGTAATCAGCCATAAACAAAAAAGCTCAAAAAAAGCGCACTGATGTGCGCTTTTTATATAATCTATCGCATTTACTTCTTTTGTGTTCTCAATTTTTCAGCCAGTGCATCAGAAGCCTCTTTTCGCTGCTGCGCATATTGTATTAAGTTATCTAGCTGCTCAGCAGATGGCAGCGCCTGATTTTTTGGCAAAATCGATAGTTGTTGCAAACCTTGCGCAAGCGGCGCACTAATTGCCGAGTCAATTTTACTTGCAAGTTCGGATGCTGTTTTATTGCCTTGTTTACCCTCGTTAACGATCTCCAACCAAGAGCGATTAATAGCTTGATTTTGAACAGTGAATACATTGATTTGATCGCGCACTAGCAACTCATCGCTCCAACGGTATTTTGGCGCAGGGATTTTTAAAAATAGCACAGTACCCGCTAAAATGATTGCAAAAGCCGCAGCCAAAGTGATTTTTATCGGCATTACTCTAGCGGTAATGGTTTGTGAAAATACGATGCTAGCCAAAATTCCAGTTAAAAATCCGCCGATATGCGCCGCATTATCAATCCCTGGAATAACAAAACCCAATGCAATCGTAAGCGTAGCAAAGCCAAGTGCACCCCAAAACATCCAACGAAACTCATGCGCAGCAATGGCGGCACGCTCGCGCCATAAAAACACCAGTGCGGCGCCATAAACGCCGAAAATTGCACCCGATGCACCGCCAGAAACAGCTGCACTGCCCTGCATAACCAAAGATACCAAGTTGCCTGCCAAGCCACTAATAAGATAAATACTTAGAAAACGCCAACGACCATACATACGCTCTGCCAGTTGTCCAACATCCCACAGTGACCAGGTATTGAGCGCAAGATGCACGATGCCAAAATGCAAAAACATAGCACTGCCTAGCCGCCACCACTCGCCATCTTGCGTAGCGGGGCCAAAATTTGCACCCCAAGCAAGCTGCAAACCATTTGACGAATGCCAAAAACCTGCGCCATTGACCAACATAGCCAAAAACACTAATACATTGGCGGCAAGCAACCAATAACTAACCCAAATATTGGGAGTGCGTAAGCTCAATTGTTCGTGAAGAGATTGCAAATGCGGCCTAAAGATTTAGAAATAGTGCTGATTCAGTGCCTAGCCTGCTAAACCGATTTAGCGTAGCCATTGGGATTATTCGATTGCCAGTTCCAAGCGTCTGCGCACATTTGCTCCAAATTGCGTGATGCCTGCCAACCCAATAATGAATAGGCTTTCGAGGCATCTGCATAGTTTATAGCCACATCACCCGCACGCCTTGGCAAAAACTCATAAGGTACAGGCTTACCGCTTACTTTAACAAAGGCATTCACCACATCTAGCACGCTATAGCCAACGCCAGTACCCAAATTAACGGTAATCATTGTTTCATTTTCAAGCAAATAATCCAAGGCTTTTACATGTCCATCGGCTAAATCCATCACGTGAATATAATCTCTAACGCCAGTGCCATCAGGCGTTGCATAATCGTTGCCAAAAACACGCAACTTGTCCAAACGCCCCACCGCAACTTGCGAAACATAAGGCAGCAGATTATTGGGAACACCGTTCGGATCTTCACCAATTTGACCACTTTCATGCGCACCTATCGGGTTAAAATAGCGCAATAAGCCAATCCGCCATGTGCTATCTGCCACATAACAATCGCGTAAAATATCTTCTATCATCAACTTTGTACGGCCGTAAGGATTAGTTGCGCTTAGTGGAAAGTCTTCTTGAATAGGCATAGAAGCAGGGTCACCATAAACCGTGGCCGATGAACTAAATACGATGGTTTTAACATTAAATTCGCGCATCACTGCAAACAAATTAAGGCTGCCAACCACATTATTATCGTAATACAGTTGCGGTTTTTGGGTAGATTCACCCACCGCTTTTAGCCCCGCAAAATGAACAACCGCAGTAATTGCATGCGCTCGAAATAAAGCACGCATGGCCGCTGCATCACGAATATCGGCATTAACAAAGTCGAAGCTTTTACCTGATAGCTGCTTAACACGGCTGAGCGACTCCACCGAGCTGTTACTCAGGTTATCCACCACTACAATCTCGTAACCTGCAGCCAGCAATTGCACGCAAGTGTGCGAACCAATGTAACCTGCACCGCCAGTAATTAAAATTGCCATTGCTTTAGTCTATTAATTGAATTGTGAAATCATACTAGATTCAGCTACCAACTTGCACACTATGCCTAGTTATTCTAGATTATTGTGGCGGTATATTGACCATCGGCACCCTAAAGCTAATATTGTATCGATACTAAAGAGCCGACTTTCTTGACGATGCTTGATTATTTGTGGCTGTGCTGTAGCTACAAAACCAGCTATACAGTGATGTGTTTTAAAGTTAAACTTTAATACTATATTTAAGCTTTAGTACAAAATATGAATACTATTGAACAGGCTAGCAATCTCAAAAAAAACAACGAAGAAAAATCATACGAAAAAAATATTCAGCATCTTGATATTTACAAGTGCTATCAACAATCCCCCTACCGTTCGGCCAAACACTCGTCCTACTTTCAAGTTTATGCTGAGCTTTTAGAGCAATATAGAAATAAACCCATCACATTTGTTGAAATTGGCGTTTTAAACGGGGGCTCACTTTTTATGTGGCGTAGCTATTTTGGCACATCGGCACGCATCATCGGCATTGATTTCAACCCACTTGCAAAGCGCTGGGCAGATGACGGTTTTGAAATACACATAGGTAGCCAAGCAGATCCAGAGTTTTGGAAAGATTTTTTCAAAAAAATTGGTGATGTGGATATTGTTTTGGACGATGGCGGTCACACCTATGAGCAACAAATCATCACCGCGCATACCTGCATCCCTCACATTAAAAACGGCGGTCTTCTTATTGTTGAAGATACGCATACGAGCTACTTTAAAGACTTTGGCTATCCATCAAAATATTCATTTATAGAGTGGGCAAAAAAATTGGTTGACAACATTAACTCACGCTTTCCTGCAGTAAAAGTATCTACTCTACTGTACAAAAATAGCATCTATTCAGTCAGTTTTTTTGAATCAATTGTGAGCTTTAGAATTCAGCGTGACAAATGCTTTGAAAGTGCACCAACTGCAAACGATGGCATTTCAATCAATGCCCAAGACTTTCGATACCAAGAGATTCAAGACAAGCTAAGTATTTTTGCGAGCAATGCCGAAGACGCAAAGTGGAAGAAAAAACTTAAAAAATCACTGGTTAAGCGTATTGCAAAACTAAAAATACTTAAACTTAAACAATATTTTTAATATCTTTTTTATTATGACTTGGGCAGCTTAACTACAACTTTTACGCCCTATAGTTTTATAGACATAAAAAGCGGCTTGCATCGCTGCAAGCCGCTTATATATTGGTGGCCCTCTGTCATTCAAACATTCTCTACAAGTCAATAGGCAAAGGTACTTAATAAAAAATATAAAAAAATACCGTCAAATATACCGTCATAAGTCTCAATTTAGTACCTAAACACTCCCGCCCATGCCTTCAATAAATGTATTGATGAAGTCTTGTATCTTATCGGCCACACGTTCGAGTATTGTTTTGCGATCAAGAATTTTTGGCTTGAAGCTCAGGGCTTCTACTATCTCGCCATCTCTAGGCAGTCGGTTCTGAAACTCGTAGGTCTGTAGCACCTTCACAAACCTCTCAGGCACAATGCTCTCGTCTTCGCATAACTTCTTGAAAGCGGCTTGTTTGTGATTGCTCCAGTAGCTCTCAAAAGCGCCTATGACATCCTCATTCGGTTTGAGCTTAGGTAAGTTGTTCTCAATAAACTCTTCGATAAGCTGGCGCTTGCTGCGTAGCTGAATCTCACCAGCAACAAGGTCGATAATCTCTTTCTGGCGTTTCTTGGCTTCATCTGGTGGCAGCTTATTAAGGCTTACTAGCAGGTTAAGAATGTACGCTACGTTTATCTCATCGCGGTGTATCAAGGTTAGTTCAAAATCAATGTCTTCGAGTATTGAGGCTTTATCGCCTTCTGACTGCTTTTTAACCTTATCGTGTACGTCTAAGTACTTGCTTTTGTAATCTTCAAACTGCTGTGCGTCTAGGCTTAAGTCTTCATGCTTAAAGTCTGCAAAGCTGGTGAGTACATTCTTAATGCGCAGTAGCTCTCTGAATGCAGTCACAAAGGCTAGCTCTGCATTCTCGTCTGGTAATGCATCTACGCTGCCCACCGTGGGCGCAATCGCTAGCAAGGCCTCTGTAGCATCGTTAAACTGCTTAACGTATTCCTCGTAAGGCTCTAGCAGCACCGTCTCTTTAGCGTCTTTGTTTGAGAACAGTGCAATAGCCTCGTCAGTAGCATCTTTAAGGTTTCTAAAGCACACGATATTACCTTGTGACTTCTTATCATTCATTATGCGATTAGTGCGTGAGAACGCCTGCACTAAGCCATGAAACTTGAGATTCTTATCTACGTATAACGTGTTAAGTCGTGGGCTATCAAAGCCTGTTAAAAACATATTCACCACTAGCAGAATATCGACTTGGCCATGGCGTACACGCTTGGCAATATCTTGATAATAGTTGTAGAACGATTGGCTGTCGCGGGTGCTGTAATTGCAGCCAAACATCGCGTTATAATCGGCAATAAAGCTATCAAGCTTGTCACGACTATAGGGGTTAATCTTGCCTTCTGGCAGTGGGTTCTCTTCGGGTATTAAGCCGTTTACCAAGCCGTTAGCATTCGGGTCTTCTTCGTTCGCTGCATAGCTGAATATCGTAGCAATCTTAAGCGGGTTAGTTAAGCCTGCCTGCTTCTGTTTAAACAGCTCGTAGTACTTAATCAGTGTCTCTACACTGCTCACGCAGAACATGCCCGTAAAGTCAGGGGCTTTAGTCTTTTGCTTATGATGTTCAAGTATGTACTCGGTAATCTTACTAAGTCTTTGTGGACTATCTAGTAACTCCTTGGTGTTAATGCCCTCAACTTTGATGTCTATATCGTTATCGGTTTCAATATCTAGCTCGTTAGCACTGTCTTTACGTTTGTACTTGCCTACGTATTCAACTGCAAAGCGTAGTACGTTCTCATCCTTAATCGCATCCACAATCACATACTTATGCAAGCATTCACCAAAGAGGTCTTTAGTGGTCTTCTGATGGCCTAGGCTACCCGCAGCGTTATTAGCAAATATTGGCGTACCAGTGAAGCCAAACATCTGCGCATTGGTAAAGAACTTCTTAATGTTCTGGTGCGTGTCACCAAACTGGCTGCGGTGGCACTCATCAAAGATAAACACAAACTTCTTATCTTGCAGGTGGCTCACCTTGGCTAAGTGTAGCGGGTGCATAATCGCGTTATTAAGCTTTTGTATGGTGGTGAGTATCAGCTTAGTACTGTCATCCGTGAGTTGCTTAACGAGCTTGTGGGTGTCTGTGGTTTCGTCCACGCTGCCTTTGCTAAAGCCGTTAAACTCTCGTGCTGTCTGGTAGTCTAAGTCTTTTCTATCCACCACAAACACTACTTTATGCACCTTAGGGTTGCGCATAATAATCTGGCTGGCCTTGAACGAGGTAAGCGTTTTGCCTGAGCCTGTTGTGTGCCAGATATAGGCGTTGTCATTAGTACTCTTCACTCGCTCAACAAGCGCTTCAGTCGCGTAGAACTGATAAGGCCTTAACACCTTAATGATTTTCTCTTCGGTCAGTACCATATAGTGCGTAATCATCTTAGCGATATGGCAAGGCTTGAGGAACTTAGCACTAAACTCATGTAGGTCAGACAAGCGCTTGTTCTCTTTATCAGTCCAAAAGAACGTCTGTTTAAAGCTTTGCCTGTTTTTATTACTAGAGGCATTGTTAGAGAAGTACTTAGTGTTTACCCCGTTGCTAATGATGAATAATTGCACATACTGGAATAAGCCAAAGCCAGCATCGTAGCTATCATGGTGGTAGCGGTTAATCTGGTTAAAGGCTACTTTAAGCTCAGCGCCTCTGCGCTTAAGCTCCACTTGCACCAGTGGCAGGCCATTGATGAGCAAGGTCACGTCATAGCGGTTTTTACGGTTGCCCTGCATGGTGATTTGGTTGGTGACTTGAAACTCATTTAAGCACCAGTCATCGCTATTTAAGAAGCGAATATAAACAAGCTCATCATTGTCACGTCTTAATTCAAAGCGGTCACGCAGCACCTTCGCACGCTCAAACACATCGCCCTTGTTTAACCCATTAAGAATACGATTAAACTCGTTAACGGTAAAACTAATGTGGTTATGCAGCTCTAATTGGTGCTTGAGGTTAGCAAGCATTGCAGCCTCATCCTCAATCGTTATGTAGTTGTATTCCATGCCCTTCAGCTGGGCTATTAAGGCCTCTTCTAGCGCGTATTCAGATTGTGGTGGCATGATGGCTTAACCTATACAAACATCTGCTGTAGCAAGCCCTGCTTGTATTGCTTGGTGGCTTCGAGTTGGTTTTGAGTGTATGCGAGCTTATCGTCTATTCCAGTGAGAAAGTTGGCAATTTTTACTTGCTCATTTTTAGATTTAGGGATGCTCAAAACGAAATCAGAGATTGCTGGCTTTTGAATGTTGGGCAACCCTGAACCTACTCTAAGCTTCATAATCTGCGGTTCGTTGAATTTTAGTGCTTGATATAGGTAGTGCTTTGAATAAGCATCTTTAATATTACACAAAGTATAGCAATGCCCACTAGACCAGAATTTTTGTTTGATGAAGTTAATATAGCCGCATGAATTGCCGCCCTCACTAATAGTGATTGAGTTATCCTCTGTATTCCATAAGTGAGTAAATCCTGAAGGGTCTTGCCCACCATTGATAACAGGGTGAGGGTCGTAGTCTGTTAAATCTTCTTTATTCAGCTGCTTACCCTTTTTAATTTCACAAATACTTGCAAGTCTAACGTCTGCCCACTCAGGAAAGTCCTGCCCGTCATCATCCTTAAAGCTTAGTTCTTGGCTGAATATTTGCTGCATTACGCCTTTTTTGTACTGCGCTAGTAACTCGTACTTTTGCGTAAGTTGGGTGATTTTTTCATCGACTGCTGCGAGGAAGTTGGCGATTTTGGTTTGTTCTGAGAGCTTGGGGATTTTTAATTCAAGGTTTCTTTGTTCAGTTATTCCAATATAAGCCCTTGTACCCCCATCAGCTAAAACCAACAGTTGTTTTTGGAACTGGGGAGTTACAAAATAAGTAGCTAGGAATTTGTTAATTAACTTTTCTTTGTTTGCAACTCTGTAGTAAGTAACTTGAGGCGTAAGCATTACGTAATCAGTTTTAATCTTGGGAACAATTGCCACAAAGCCGACACTGCCTTTATGTGTTAATAGCACATCGCTCTCTATAGCGAATCCCTTTTGCAGTTTATCTGCTTGAGCTTTAGTAATTTTCTTACTACCAACTAAATCGATAGAATTGTTTTTGATGTCGTTTGCCATTACAAAAGGAATGCCTTCATCTACATAATCTGAAGATTTTGGGTGTATTTCACCATGATTGCCATCAAGAGGTTTATGAAGTATTCCTGCATTAACCAAATCATTGACTGAAAATAAATTCCAATCATCTTCAAAGTCCTTAAACCTTAATGCTGGCAAATTCATGCTTGCTGCCACTGTGTTGCAAAAGGGGGCTCAATACCTAGCTCCTTACAAAACGCTGCAATCGTTTCATCTGTCACTTTGCTAGCCTCTTCAAGCTCAGCAAGCTGTGCAGATATAGCATTCAAATCAATTGCGTCTTCTGCTTCAAAGGTATCTACATAACGCGGTATATTTAAGTTGTAGTCCTTAGCCTTAATACTATCAAGACTGGCTATACGACTGTACTTGTCTTCATTGGCTCTGGCTTTGTAAGCATCTACAATCTTATTAATATGCTCAGGGCGTATGACGTTCTGCGTTTTCACTTTATCGAAATGCTGGCTGGCATCTATGAATAAGATGTTATCTGGATGCTTACGGCACTTTTTAAACACCAATACACAAGTAGGGATGCTAGTACCGTAAAAGATGTTTGCAGGCAGCCCAATGACAGCATCAAGGTAGTTAAGCTGCTCAATGAGGTATTGGCGAATGTGGCCTTCTGCTGCGCCACGGAATAGCACGCCATGCGGCAGAATAATTGCCATTGTGCCGTCTTCTGATAGGTGATGAAGCATGTGCTGCACAAAGGCCATATCTGCTTTGGTGCTAGGTGCAAGCCTGCCGTATTGACTGTAACGGTCATCATTCATCATCAACGGGCTTGCGTTCCACTGAGCTGAGAAGGGTGGGTTAGCTACAATGGCATCAAAGCGCATATCGCGGTGCTGAGGGCGCTCTAGCGTGTCTTCTTGCTTGATGTCGAAGTCAGCGTAATGCACGTCATGCATAATCATGTTCATGCGGCATAAATTGTATGTAGTGCGGTTAAGCTCTTGCCCGTAAATCTTTACTTTCTTATCGCCTTTGGGGTCATAAACGCGCTTAACACGTAGCAGAAGTGATCCGCTACCACACGCTGCGTCATATATGCTTCTAATCTGTTTGTTACCATCAGTGACGAGCTTAGCGAGTAGGGTAGAGACAGGCTGAGGCGTATAGAACTCACCCGCTTTTTTACCTGCGCCACTGGCAAACTGACCAATTAGATACTCATATGCATCGCCTAGAACATCGCCTTCAGTATCGGATAAGTTAAAGTCGATGTTATCAAGATGTGATAGCACCTTAGAGACAATCTCGTTCTTTTCCTTGACTGTTTTACCGAGCTTAGATGATGTTAAGTCTAAGTCTTCAAACAAGTTCACAAAGTCATCAGCACTGTCGGTGCCGAGTGTGCTTTGTTCGATGTTTTTGAGTATGCGGGTGAGGTCGTCCAGAATGAAGTTATGGCTATCACCAGCGCCCTCAGTATCAAGCTGATTATTGCCTTTTCTAGCGATAGCGCTAAACAGTTCTGAAGGCTTAAGAAAGTAGCCTAGCTCATCAAGTGCAGCATCATGGAGCGCTGAGATATACGCTTGGCCTTCTTTAGTGGTTTCGCTAATGCTGGCGAACTTAAGGCCTTCTTGTGCTAGCTCACCATCACAAAAGCGCTGGATTTTCTCAGACAGATACTTGTAAAAGATGAAACCTAAGATGTAGTCGCGGAACTCATCTGCATTCATCTTACCCCGTAAGGTGTTAGCGATATTCCAAAGCTGTTGTTGTAGTTGTCTGCGTTGTTCTTCTGACATTTTTATTATTTCTCCCGTTAGCAGGATAATGCCAAAAAATCTAGAAATTAGATACTAATTTGAACGCTCATGCTGGCCACGTAATCCCCTTTTGCATTAGTTTTTGTGCAATTTCTTCAGCTAAAACATCTGTATGCGATGGTTTGTCAATTTGTAATGCTTTTATTATTTCTGCTTGCCTTTCTCTGCTTACTTCACCATAACTATAGAGGGTTGTGAGTACGCTTTCATGCCCTAGATTTTGGCTCCAAACTTTAAATTCTTCGGGCGTTTTGCACAGTCTTTGCGCTAGCTGCACTAGCGTATTTCTAAAGCTGTGCGGGTTAAAATACTCCAGCCCTGCTTGTTTAAAGGCTTGTTTAAATATCACTCTAATAGGGGCTGCGCTAGACCAATGTTCTGCCTTTATCCCTATTGTTGAAAATTGTTGTTGTGCATTTAAACCAACTTCACTCATTGGGAATAACGGAGCATGGTTACTGTATAACTTATGCGTTTTTAAGTAGCAAACCCAATCGACCACTATCTGCTTAATTTCATCACCTACAGGAAAAAAATTAGTGGGAAATGTTTTACTAAACTTAGTATTGACCTCTCTGGCATCTTGAAAAAAGCTATTATTTTCCAGATTGATATGACTTAGTTTTGCCGAAGCAATGGCACTATCTCTTGCCCCTGTAAGTATTGTAAATGCAATCAATGCGCGGTTACGCATTTCAATTTCGCTGTTACTAGGCATGTTTTCAATCACATGCTTGATTTGCTCAAGTCTTGGCACTCTTTGCAAACGTCTAGCAGTTGCTACCTGAATGTCCTTAAACGAGGTATTGAAATACTCAGCATCAGAATATTGAATACATGATTTATAGCCTTGCTCTCTGGCAAGCCATTGAAAAAATCTTTTTAAATGTGCAAAGGTACTATGTAAGGTTGATTTGCTGAGCTTGGTGTCTTTGCGCTTATTTTTTTGCTCCATAAGTAACTTTTTGAAACCAGTGGCCTGCTCATGCTTGAATCTCTTAAAGTCTTTGAATTTTGTATACTCCTCAAACCTTGCGAGGGCTTTTGCGACTCCATCTATAGATGCCTCGTTCACGCGCATGGCTTCTTTTAAAAACGTGAAGTATTTATGCTTAATCCTTTCATTATCTGGGTTATGTTTTAACATGGTTTTTACTCCTTTGCTGAAGTCACAATTCACGGTGGGTTAAGGGGTATCAATTATGTGTAAATGTGCTAGCGGCAACACAAAGCCCATTGCAGTAGAAAATTGCTTAATTTTTGCCATGCTAATACGCCTGTACATCATAGTTTCGCACGCTGGGCATATCGCAACTAAGTTGCCAATTTTGTCATTTACGGGCTGAAATTCCACCAAACCAGCAATGGGTGTTTTGGGTGTTTTGCACTTTATGCAATAAATTTCATTTGGTTTACATGGGTGCTTGTTTTTTACACGCTGCTTGGCATGGAAAGCATTTAAGTCACTCCCTAAAATTATCACTGGCCGTTTTGTATCGCAAGTGGGCAGCCCTTGCTTAATCCAATTAAGAACGGTATTTTTATGGACTCCGTATAAATCGGCCGCTTCATCTATTTTGTAACTGCGATGAATTTTAGCCAAACGCGGGTTTTGAAGTCGCTTTGCCATTGCTCGGTTTACTTGTGCTTATTTTGCAGCGGCTAAGGCTTGGCGTAATTCGCCCACATTCCAGCAAGTAGTCCTAGGTGATAATTTTCGTGGCTTAGGTATGCGACCAGCCTTCACTCCGCGCCAAATTGTTGCACTCGATACGCCATAAAGCCGTTTTATCACGGGCAAGCGAATATAGGCACTATCAGGTAGATGGTCGAATTGTGTTAAGGCTTCGGGGATTAATTCTGACTTTACTTGTTGCATTACTATTCACCTTATAAAAAGCCGCGTCATGCGGTGTTATGGTGAATATAGTTTTAAATTAATTGATAAAAAACCCCTGAGCCAGCTGAGTGCTCTCTTTACTAGCTGAGTGAGCACTTAACCAGTTGAGTGCTCTTTTTCCCACAATCTGCACCAATCTTCAATTTTTTTTTGACTTCTAAGATGCTCACATTTATCTAACATATTTCTCGCAAACTGAGCCTTGCCTTTATATTGACTTGGTCTAATTTGCCATTCTTGCCAGCACTCAAATATAAATTTTTTTTCTTTTTGTTTAGGGTCTAAATCGAGCCTAATTTTTGCAAAAAGTTTAGCTCTGTAAGAATACTCATTTTCATTGTGTTTGGTAAGTATTGCAATTAATGTTAGTGGCCCAACAGCATTATTTGCAATTACATCATTTAATTGACCTATAAAATCAGAGGTCCCACTATTTTCATCTAATAGGCATTTAATAATATTTTCAGCTTTTTTTAAAGCGGACTCTCTCGATTCTCCATAAAATATCAGTTCAAGTAAATGTTGCTCTGGTGTTATGTCATCATTAATTAAAATCGATTTGTCGATTTTAAATTTTGAGTTTTCTATCCCCATTAACGCCCCTTTGCGTTACCCCAAATTAAGAAGCCACAACAGCCGCAGAGGGTTTGCGGTGTTCACGACGTCGCGCTTGGTGCGGCTAAACTTTATATTTTCTTAAACTCCACCACTTTTGCGCCTGCTTTGAGTTCATCTAAATAATCTGCCCATTGTTGCATCATTACTTTGCGTTGCTCTAAAAATTTAGTACGGTTATATGCAGCACCAAGGGCATCGGGTACTTTATGCGCTAATTGATGTTCAATAATATGTGGGTCTATGTTCAAACGTTCGTGCAGTATAGTACGAGCCATTGCTCTAAATCCATGTCCAGTAATTTGCGTTTTTGTGTCATAACCCATTCTGCGTAGCGCGGCATTAATTGCGGCTTCACTCATTGCTTTATCAGGATTATGCCCCCCCATAAAAACAAACTCGCCATGACCTGAAAAGGGTTGAATTTCTTTTAACAATTTTATCGCCTGTGTACACAAAGGCACGATATGCTCGGTTTTAGTTTTAGTCACTAGGTAACGCCACTCACCCGCTTCAAGCTCTATATCTGCCCATTTAGCTTTGCGTAACTCACTAGGGCGCACAAACACTAACGGCGCTAGCCTCAATGCGGATTGTACGGTTAAAGTTCCTGTAAAGCCATCTAATGCTCGCATTAATTCTGCCACTTGTTGCGGCTCGGTAAATGATGGCATGTGCTTAGTTACACTAGGCGTTAATGCGCCTCTTAAATCGGTTGTAATGTCGCGTAAGGTTCGGCCAGTTTGCACTGCATATCTAAACACTTGGCCAGTAGCTTGCAAAGTTCGGTAAGCGGTTTCAACTTTATTTAGCTTCTCAATCCGTCTAATCACATCTAGCAATTCGGGCGCATTAATTTCAGATATGACGCGCTTACCTATCCATGGGAATAAATACAGCTCAAAACGCCTTAATACGTTTTTTTGATAGCTTTCACTTTTGGTTTGCATTTTGGTAGCAATCCATTCGCGCGCTACAGTTTCAAAGCTATTGGCTTCTAAGCTCTGTTTAGCTGCTTTAATCGCTTTCTTTACCTCGCTGGGGTCTATCTCATTCACCAATGAATTGCGCGCTTTATCTCGCTTACCTCTGGCCTCTGCTAGTGATAAATCAGGATATGCACCAAAGGCCAAAGTTTTGCGCTTGTTATCAAACCGATAATCAAATCGCCATAACTTGCTGCCACTTGATTGAATGAATAAATAAAGCCCTTTTTCGTCTTTTAATTTGTACGGCTTATCTTTCGGCTTTGCTTTATTTATCGCGGTTACTGTAAGCATTTGACGGTATCGCCTATCTAAAAATGTAAGATACCGTCATTTATACCGTCAAAAGTGACGGTATGTCAAGCAACTTTATGATATGAATTGATATAAAGAAAAAGCCTAATACCGCGTATATATTAGGCTTTTGAGGTATCACGATGCTTTGTGATATTAGTAAATGGTGGCCCCTCTGTGAGTCGAACACAGTACCAACGGATTATGAGTCCGCTGCTCTAACCAAGCATGAGCTAAGGGGCCAATAAACTGCGGTGTTTAAATTAACCAATCTGGTAAATTCAAAACAGAAAAACTTCA
>JANXWL010000131.1 GCA_025351225.1 Methylotenera sp.
ACATCGTGAATGCTGACAATCGGGTTTTTGTCGCCCAGTTGCCAGCAACGGTCAATCACTTCTTGCGCGCGGCGTTGCAGCTCTGGGTTGCCACGTTGCACGGAATCAAAATCAAGATTTTCGGTGTTAGAACCAGTGTCCATTGAGCTGGCCGCACTACCACCCAAGCCAATTAACATAGCAGGGCCACCTAGTTGGATAAGTGCAGCCCCTGCTGGAATAGTACTTTTTAGTGAATGATTCGCTGAAATATTACCCACACCGCCCGCCAGCATAATCGGCTTATGATAACCACGAACTTGTCCCTCTGATTCTAATTCAAAGGTACGGAAATAACCTGCAATATTCGGGCGGCCAAATTCATTGTTATACGCCGCGCCACCTAAAGGGCCATCAATCATAATTTGTAATGGCGTTGCAATGCGGCTTGGTTTGCCGTAAGGCTCCCCTTCACCCGCTTGCGGGTGAAAAGTGGGGTGGGGGGAGTAATAATCTTCCCATGGCTGGGCAAAATTTGGAATGTTTAAGTTGGAAACCGAAAAGCCTGTCAAGCCCGCCTTTGGCTTGCTACCAATCCCTGTTGCCCCTTCATCGCGAATCTCGCCACCTGCGCCAGTAGCCGCGCCAGCAAAGGGAGAAATAGCAGTTGGATGGTTATGGGTTTCTACTTTCATCAAGTAGTGCATGTCCTCTTCTACGAAACCGTACGTATTCTCATTTTGGCTAGTTTGTGGGTAAAAACGCTTGGTTTTTTGGCCTGCAACAATAGAGGAGTTGTCACTGTAAGCCACAACCGTGTGACCAGGGTTAAGCTTGTGCGTGTTACGAATCATGCCAAATAAGCTATTTAATTGCGTTTCGCCGTCTATCACCCAATCGGCGTTAAAAATTTTGTGGCGACAATGTTCAGAATTGGCTTGTGCAAACATCATTAGCTCAACATCAGTTGGGTTGCGGCCAATTTTAGTAAAGTTTTCTAACAAGTAATCGACTTCGTCGGGTGAAAGTGCCAAGCCCATATCATTATTGGCAGCCTCAAGTGCAGATTTTCCGCCTTGCAAAATGTCAATAGTGCTTAATGGCGCAGGCTTTGCGCTGTGGTATAGTTGTTGCGCGTCATCTAAATTGCCAAACACCATCTCGGTCATGCGATCATGAATTTGTGCTTTTAACGCCGCTTTTTCAGTATTACTTAACGGCTCGCCATTTTGTGTACTTACATAAAAAGCAATACCGCGCTCAATGCGTAAAACGCTTTCTAGGCCACAATTTTTTGCAATATCCGTCGCGCGTGATGCCCACGGCGAAATGGTGCCGATGCGTGGGATAACTAAAAATAATTCGCCTGTAGACGCTTCACTATTGGCTCTAGTGCCATCTTTTGAAATAGCACCATAGGTGAGTATTTGCTTAAGTGTGTTTTGTTGCGTATCACTTAGTTGTTTATTGCTAAACACAAAATGCGCAAACTCGGTATAAATGTGACTAATAGTTGGCGCAGATTGTTTTAGTGAGGCGTAAAGTTTTTCGAGACGAAACTGAGATAAAGCAGGGCTACCACGTAAACTAAGAAAATTTGGGCTTGAAGTTTGGCTGTTTTGCATGAGCGGCTGGGCTGCACTAAAAATAGTACTGCTAAATGTTAAAATAATTTATCCATTATTTTAACAGAAAGCGGGTTAGCGGTTCTTACAAATCAGTTAATTAATATCAGTTGTCTTTAGCTGAATAGATGCGAACTCAAGAGATGCGCGTTTTAAAGCATGCACTGCGGCTGAAAGACCTAAACTAGCCATGATGATAGCCACTAACAAATCTGGCCATGCACTGCCGCTACCAAACACACCAAATGCAGCAAACATGACGGCTATATTACCAATGGCATCATTGCGGCTGCATAACCACACCGAGCGCATATTGGCATCGCCTTCGCGATAAGCGTATAACATAAAAGCCACGCTGGCATTGGCTGCTAGTGCGATTGCACCAATCAAACCCATGGTGTAAGGCTCTGGCACTGCGCCTGTTTTGAAGCTCCACAAGGCTTTTGCCAATACCAATAAACCAAATACACCCATGGTTAAACCTTTAAGTACAGCGGCACGCGCGCGCCACAGCAAGCTCATAGAGAGCACTGCTAACGATACGCCGTAGTTGGCAGCATCTCCAAAAAAGTCTATTGCATCGGCCATCAGTGATACTGAGCCAGAACTGAATCCGCCTAATACTTCCACAAAAAACATAACCAAGTTAATAGCAAGTGCTGCCCACAGCACTTTGCGGTAACGAGCAGTTTGCGCTACGGTTGCATCGCACGCATTATCACAGCAGGTTTTAGCCATATTTTCCTTAAATTAAAACCCTAACGCCCTTGCGCCTTGGTAAAAAATAAAGCTCACAACCCATGCCAAACCTAAGGACCAAGCAATAGATAGCCACATAAACGCACTGCTTTTGGATTCACTTTTCATGGTGGCGATGGTTGATAAACAAGGTGTGTAGATTAGTGTAAACAGCATAAAGCTCATGCCTTGCACCCAATCGATGTTGGTGGCAATTTGGTGGCTTAGCGCATCGCCTTGCATGCCGTAAATCACTGCTAGCGAGCCAATGACAATTTCTTTGGCTACAAAGCCAAATATTAACGCAATAGCCAATTGAGTATCGATGCCTATTGGGTTGAGAATGGGTGCAAATAGTGCACCAATTTGACCAGCAAGTGTACCTACGCTGGCAGGCGGCACGTTAGTTGGGTAGTGCGTTAACGCCCATACCATCACCACGCCGATGACGATAAACTTAGTCGCGCGATTTAAAAAATATTTCACCTCTTGCCAACCGCGCAGCCATATTTGGCGAGGGGTTGGGAAACGATATGGTGGCAGCTCTAAAATAAAAGGCTCGGTACTTTTATATTGGCCTTTGAATAAAATGGCCGTTAAAAAGATAGTAAAAAAGCTGACCATGTAGAGCGTAAACATAATATAAGCAGCTTGTTGCGGCTTAAAAAGTGCCGCAATCATGAATAAAAATACCTGCAAACGCGCCGAGCAAAGTGAAAGTGGGATCACCAGCATAGTGAGCAAGCGCATAGGGCGGCTACGCATCACGCGCGTGCCCATTAGCGCAGGTACGTTGCAGCCGAAACCCATTAGCACCATGACAAAACCCCGGCCATCAAGGCCAATTTTTGACATCAGTGCATCCATCAGAAAGGCCGCGCGTGAGAGGTAGCCGCTATCTTCCACCATGCTCATCACCAAGAAAAACAGCACGATAATGGGCACAAAAGCCGCCACAGTGCTAATGCCGTTAAAAATGCCATCTAGCAATAAACCGTTTAACCAAACGGGTAGCCCAGATAATAGAGGCTCTAAAATAGTTGAGCGTAGCAAGGCTAACACCCATGCCATACCAGCCTGCAACGGAGCACCTGCACTGAAAATAAACTGGAACAGCAAAAACATGGCAATAAAAAATAGCGGCAAACCAAACATGGGGTGCAGCAGTACTTTATCAATTTTGTCGGTCGTTTCGTCGTTAAGCTCGGCAGGCATTTGCACCGATTTTTTAACGATGTTGTGCATATCCTGCTCAATTTGTACATCAGCCTCAAGCAGAGCTGCAACGGCCTGCGGCGATATTTCATTTTTTTTGTCGGCCAACTGTTTAGCTGCTACTTGCAAGGCTTGCGGGCACCCATCGCCATATTTGGCACTAATTTGCACTACAGGAAACCCCAGTTGTTGCGACATAGCAAGTGTATCGATGCTAATACCAGCACGCTTGGCTTCATCTTGCATGTTAAGCAGCAAAATAGTGGGTAAGCCCAAGTTTTTAATTTGCAAAGCCAGTGATAATTGACGATCAATCTGTGAGCTATTAAGCACAATAATGGCTAAATCAACCATATTGTTGCTTAAAAAATGCCGTACCACTTGCTCGTCATCTGAAAAGCCGTGTAAATCGTAAAGCCCAGGCAAATCAATGAGTTCAGCTATATGGCCACCCATTAAAATTTTGGCACTCATTAAATCAACCGTAATACCAGGCCAATTGCCTACGCGTGCCGATGCGCCACTTAAGCGATTAAATAGGGTAGATTTGCCCGTATTGGGCATGCCAAGCAGGGCGATGCGTTTCATGTGATGCGGGCGTTAAGCTAGTGTTGGCTTAAGCAGGAATTAATTGAATGCGAGCTGCGTCTATGCCGCGCAAAATAATATCGGTTGCGCCAATGCGCACATGTAGCGGGCCATTAAAACTGGCGCGGCGGATTAGCTCAATTTTTTTGCCGATTCTAAATCCCATAGCATTTAAACGTTGATGTAAGCCTTGTTCAGCGTCAATAGCATTAATTACACCCTGTTGGCCAGGATTTAAAGAATTCAATTTCATGTTATTTGCAATGGTCATACTGAGTTAAGAGCAATCTAAATGATAATAGTTCTTATTATTACAGATTTTTTTTAAATGTCAATTAAATCGACTCGGTATTAACGAGCAAAATAAAAAGCCTGCAAAAGCAGGCTTTTTGCGAGTATGAAAACAGCTAACTTATTTTTTGTCAGTCACACCTGGTACATCAATTTTGGCTTTTTCTTTCAAGCCAATCATCATTTTTTCTAATTTACGTTGTTGCAACGTGCGTTCTAAACCTTCTTTAACTTTGTCGTAACTTGGAACTTGTGCTGCACGTGTATCAACCAATTTAATGATGTGCCAGCCAAATTGCGTTTGCACTGGCGCGCTAGTCGTTTCGCCTTTTTTCAGGCTAGTTACTGCTTCGCTAAATGGCTTAACCATGCCTGCAGGAGAGAACCAACCTAAATCGCCGCCTTTTTCTTTAGAGCCTGGATCTAATGATTTTTCTTTTGCTAATTTTGCAAAATCACCGCCTTTTTTAAGTTGCGCCATTATGTCGTTGGCCTCTACTTCGGTTTTTACTAAAATGTGACGTGCACTATATTCTTTATCACCTAATTCTTTTTTGTAATCCTCATAAGCGGCTTTTTTATCAGCCTCCGTCACAGGATTCTTTTTCATAAAATCTTGTAAAAACACGTTGACTAGCATTTTGCGGTTGGCTAATTCTGAGCTAGTTTTAAAGTCAGCGTCTTTATCTAAGCCTTGTTTTTGTGCTTCTTGGTATGCTAATTCAGAGCCTACTAATTCGTTGATAATTGCATTTCTCATGCCGTCGGATGATTTTTGGCCTCGTGCCTCAGCATCTTTGGTAATGAAATCAACCCAAGATTGTTTAATGGCTTTGCCATTCACGGTTGCGGCTGCTTCTGCAGCGTAAACTGCTGGGGTGAATGTTAATGTAGAAAAAGCGGCGATTGCGATAAGTAATTGGTTGATTTTCATCAGAAATCCTTTAATATAAAAATGAATGCTCTTAAAAAATAATACTCTAAATCAAATGAGGTCTGTTGGCGAAATTGCAAGTATGCTGATTGCATGAATTTGTTGCGGAATTAAATCGGTAAGTAATTGATAAATTAAGCGATGCCGCATTATCGACGATTTTTGCGAAAATTGCGAGCTTATGATTTTAATGCTGAAATGACCGCCACCCGTATTGCCTGCGTGGCCTGCGTGCAACGCGCTATCATCTTGAATCTCAAGGCTAGTTGGCTCAAGCACTGCTAATCGGGCTTTAATGGTTTCGGTTAAATTCATACTCTATTTTAAATTATGGCAGCGTTTTTCGAAAAGGTTTCACAACAACGTTTGCATACACGCCTGCGCTGACAAAGGGGTCGTCATTAGCCCAAGTGCTTGCAGTGCCTAAATCGCTAAATTCAGCCACAATTAAGCTGCCTGTAAACCCTGCTGGGCCTGGGTCTAAGCTATCAATTGCGGGGTGAGGGCCTGCTAATATTAATCTGCCTTGATTCTGTAGCTCGGTTAAGCGCGCCAAATGGGCAGGGCGATTGGCTAAGCGCTTTTCAAGACTGTTGGGTGTATCTTCTGCAATAATGGCATATAGCATTTTATTCTTTCGGTTTTTCGCTATTTGACAAGTCTGGCTCAATAAACTTAAGTTGCTTATTAAGCAAGCCAAAAAGCCCCAGCATAAACACCATCATCGCAATCGGCACGCCTGGAAATTTAAAATAAATCCAATACTGTGGAAATTTAAAAATAAACAATAAGTTAATCAGGCCAATCAGAACAAAAAACCCCGCCCAAGCTAGATTCATGGCGTTCCACGTGCTGCGTGATGCCTCAATTTGTTTGTGCATCATTAATGTAATGAGATTTTTTTTATAAAAATAGTTGGAAATTAATAAAGCAATGGCCAGTACCCAATAAAAAATACTAAACTTAAGCTTAATAAAAAAATCGTCATGCAAAAACAAGGTAATCGCACCAAATGGAATCACCAGCAAAAAGGTAATTAGCGCCATTTTGCTGACTTTGCCATGCTTAAAATATTCCCATATGATTTGCAAGGTAGCAAATACCATTAAGGCTTTAGTGGCGGCGTAAATATCAAATAAAAAATAAAAGATAAAAAATACGACGGCGGGAATTAAATCAAATAAAAATTTCATGCGGCCTTCATGCGTTTAAAAGCTTAACTATCTGTAAAGGTTGTATTTTGCTATGATTTGCCTATTAATGCAAAACACAATTGACTATGCCCGCAAAGATTGACTTACATTGCCACTCGACCGTTTCTGATGGCTTGCTTTCGCCTGCCGATTTAGTAGCACACGCCGCCAAAAGAGGTGTAAAAGTGCTTGCGCTAACAGACCATGATGATGTGGGCGGCCTTGCAGCAGCGCGCCAAGCGGCTGCAGAGCATGGTATACATTTTGTAAATGGCGTGGAAATCTCGGCCACTTGGAAAAAGCGAACGCTGCACATTGTTGGCTTAAAGTTTGATGCCGATAATGTTGCGCTAAAAACTGCGCTTGATAAAGTGCGTATAGGCCGCGACGAGCGTGCAAAAGAAATGTCCGTGGGTCTTGCCAAGGCGGGTATTGGCGGTGCTTACGAGGGCGCAAAAGCCATCGCCAAGCAAAGCATTTTAACGCGTAGCCATTTTGCACAATTTTTAGCACAAAACGGCCATGCTAAAGATGTGAAAAGCGTATTTAAAAAGTTTTTAGTCAAAGGCAAGCCAGGTTTTGTCGATTCGCAGTGGATGGATTTAGAAAGCGCGGTTGGGCTGATTATTGGTGCTGGTGGCCAAGCAGTCATCGCGCATCCGGGTCGTTACGATTTGGGCATGGTCAATATGCACTTACTCATGCACGAGTTTCGTACGCTTGGCGGCGCTGCCATTGAGGTGGTTACGGGAAGCCACCAGCCACCACAATATCAACAATTTGCTACTATCGCGCATCGCTTCAGTTTAAAAGCGTCGCTGGGTTCTGATTATCACGGCGCAGGTTTATCATATATGGGTATGGGCCAAGTGCCAGAGTTGCCCGCAGGCTGTGTGCCGGTGTGGGATGATTGGCCAGAAAAACAATATTTAAGCTAGGCTTAATTCAAAAATGGCCCAGTATTTCGTTATCAATGCCGAAAATCCACAGGCACGTTTAATCAAGCACAGTGTAGAGATTTTGCGTGAGGGCGGCGTGATTGCTTACCCGACCGACTCTAGTTATGCCTTGGGCTGCATGCTGGGCTTTAAAGATGCGCAAGACCGCATTCGCCAAATTCGCGGTTTGGGAGACGACCATCTTTTTACGCTAATTTGCAGCAATTTAAGCGAGCTTAGTGTGTATGCGCAAGTCGATAACGCGCAATTTAGGCTGCTTAAAGCCAATACACCTGGTGCGTATACCTTTGTGCTAAAAGCCACGCGCGAGCTGCCGCGCCGATTGCAGCACCCCAAGCGTAACGAGGTCGGTATTCGTGTGCCTAATCATGCCGTTACGCAGGCCTTGCTAGACGAGCTTGGTGAGCCATTATTAAGTATGACTTTGCAATTGCCAAATGATGAAGAGCCGCTTAATGAAGCTTGGGAAATTCGCGAACGATTAGAACATGGCGTTGATTTGGTGATTGATTCTGCCATTAGCAACACAGGCCTCACCACGGTAATTAATTTGACAGAAGCCGCACCAGTGCTTATTCGCCAAGGCGTTGGCGATGCTGCACCATTTGGACTTTAAATAAGAAAGTAACATAATTAAGAAAGCAAGCTATGCAATTAGAAGAACTCGCAATAAAAATCGTCATTTCGGCCATCCCCATTTTGCTAGCCATTACCGTGCACGAGGCTTCACACGGTTACGCGGCCAAATATTTTGGCGATTTAACCGCCGAGCGCATGGGGCGTATTTCGCTTAATCCGTTTAAGCATATTGACCCCGTTGGCACCATTTTGCTACCCGCGTTAACCTTGTTTTTTGGTGGCGTGTTGTTTGGCTGGGCAAAGCCCGTACCCGTTAATTTTGGCAATTTGCGCAATCCCAAAAAAGACATGTTGTGGGTGGCTGCGGCAGGGCCAGCCTCAAATTTTGTCATGGCAGTTTTGTGGAGTATGTTGCTAGGTACTATTAAATACGAGCTATCACAGGGGGTTTACTCACCTGCTTTTCCTTTTTTACTACAAATGAGTTATGTGGGCGTTACCATTAATGTGGTGCTCATGGTGCTTAATTTATTGCCCATGCCGCCGCTTGATGGCGGGCGCATTGCGGTGAGTTTGTTGCCGAATCATTTGGCATTTAAATTGGCACAGGTTGAAAAATATGGCTTTGCCATTTTAATCGCACTCATGTTTACAGGCATATTAAATAAGATAATTGGCCCATTTATCAACTTTTTTCAACAAGCGATTTTGCAAATTTTTGCATAGGTTTTGGCACACATTTTTTGCGTATAATAAGTAATTATTTTTTAAAACTTTTAATAAAAATTAGGTTTAATTTATGGCGGTAGAACGCGTTTTATCGGGCATGCGCCCTACGGGGAGTTTACATTTAGGCCATTATAATGGCGTGCTTAAAAATTGGATTAAGCTACAACATGAACACGAATGCTTGTTTTTTGTGGCCGATTGGCATGCGCTCACCACACATTACGACACACCAGAAATTATCGAAGAATCGGTGTGGGAGATGGTCATCGATTGGCTGGCAGCAGGCGTAGATCCTGCCAATGCGACGATTTTTATACAATCCCGTGTACCAGAACATGCCGAGCTACATACGCTACTTTCTATGATTACCCCGCTAAGCTGGCTAGAGCGGGTGCCAACTTATAAAGATCAGCAAGAAAAACTCGCCAGTAAAGATTTATCCACTTACGGCTTTTTGGGTTATCCGCTACTGCAATCTGCAGATATTCTCATCTATAAAGCGACCCAGGTGCCAGTGGGTGAAGACCAGATTCCGCATATTGAATTCACACGTGAAATTGCGCGCCGATTTAACCATATTTATGGCAAAGAAGCGGGTTTTGAAGAGAAAGCCATCGCCGCCATTAAAAAACTCGGCAGTAAACGTGCGACTGTGTACGAAGAAATGCGCAACGCTTACCAACAAAGCGGCGATGACGAAGCATTAGACAGCGCCCGTGCGATGATAGAAGAGCAGCAAGGTATGAGCATGGGCGACAAAGAACGTTTGCTGGGCTACCTTGAAGGCGGCGGCAAAATGATTCTGGTCGAGCCAGAATATAAACTGATGCCCGCCAGCAAAATGACAGGTCTAGACGGCCAAAAAATGTCAAAATCGTACAACAACACCATTTCATTGCGTGAGGATACCGATTCTGTCGCTAAAAAAATCAAAACTATGCCGACTGACCCAGCGCGTATACGCCGCACCGACCCAGGCGACCCAGCTAAATGTCCCGTATGGCAATTACATGAAGTGTATTCGGACAATAGCGTAAAAGATTGGGTGCAAGTTGGCTGTAAAGGTGCAACGATTGGCTGCATAGAATGTAAACAACCAGTGATTGATGCGGTCTTGAAAGAGCTTAAACCCATTCAAGAACGTGCCGCGCAATATGCGGAAGACCCGACTTT
>JANXWL010000143.1 GCA_025351225.1 Methylotenera sp.
ATTGCTGCGGGTGACGTGGTGCTGGGCTTGGCTTCTAGCGGCGCGCATTCCAATGGTTATTCGTTGATTCGTAAACTAATTGCGAATTCTGGCATTGATTTTGAGTCAGACTTTCATGGACGCAAATTTAAAGACGTGGTAATGGCGCCGACTAAAATTTATGTGAAGTCGCTATTAAAACTCATCGAAACCTTGCCTGTAAAAGGCATGGCGCACATCACGGGCGGCGGCATTACAGAGAATATTCCGCGCGTATTGCCAGCAGGTTTAACGGCGGAAATCAGCAAAACCAGCTGGACGCTTCCGCCACTATTTCAGTGGCTGCAAGCGCAAGGCAACATTACCCACAGCGAAATGTACAAAACCTTTAATTGCGGTATTGGCATGGTGATAATAGTGGCGCAAGAGCACGTAGCGCAAGCAATTGTCTTGTTGCAAGCCAACGGTGAAACCGTCTACAGCATTGGTCATATACGCGCACAAGCAGCGGGTGAGGCGGCGACTATTGTTGTATAAAACAGTCGTTGTATAAAATAGACAACGTATTTTGTGCTGAAGCGTTAAATGTGCTTACTCAATTTTAGAGGAAATACAATGTTGAGACTCAAGCAGATCATGGTCTTTTTATGCTTGTTGAATGCAAGTGTGGTATTTGCGTTGCCAAAAAATGTGCAATTAGAATACGACGTTGCCCGCGATGGCAAGTTATTCGCCCGCGTAAAAGAGAGCTTTACACAAAATGGTAAGCAATACCGCATTCAATCCATCACTAAAGGTGTGGGTATTTACGCACTATTAGGCGAGCGCAAGCTCACCAGTACTGGCGCGGTTACTAGGGTAGGCTTAAAGCCAAACCATTTTGAGCTGCATCAAGGTAAAAATGACAGCAAAACTTTAATTGCGGATTTTGATTGGGCAAAAAATACGCTCAGCATGCAAAAAAAGGATGAAAAGCAAACTGAAAAACTCAGTGCGGGCACGCAAGATTTAGCTAGTTATGCGTATCAGTTTATGTTTAACCCGCCTTTAAAAGACGACATCACCGTGACGATGACCACGGGCAAAAAGCTTAATATCTATCAATACAAGGTGCTGGCTCGCGGTATCAATTTAAGCTTGGCAAAAAACAACTATAAAACGCTGCAACTCTCTAATGAAGCGGCGGCTGGTCAAGATAAGAAACAATTATGGTTGGCGCAAGATCAGTTTTATTTGCCTGTGCGTTATCAGCTAACAGATGACGATGGCGATACTTACGAGCAAACTCTTACTAAAATTCATGTGGAATAAATGGCTAAGGCTAATACAGGAACCTGCTTATAAACGGCTGGGTATTGCCTTGTGCGTTTCCGCCTTGCTACATTTTTTTTTGGTAGGGCAATTTTATTTGCTGCTGCCCGATAATAAGCCAGAGCTACACACCATTGAGGCACGCTTGCAAATGCCAAAAACGGTGATTAATCCAACGGATGTGGCAAAATCGCAAGAGGCCGCGCCTGCAGAAGCTAAGCCCGAAGCCCCTAAACTAAAAGAAACGCCACCCAAACCAATTGAGCCTGTTGCAGAAGAACCTGCAGTGCCTTTACAAGAGGCTTTGCCAATTGATAATGTTACGCCTACGGCAGAGCCACCGCAAAAACCAATGCTTTCAGAGCCACTAGCAACATCAGGCGACCCAACGCCCACGCCTGCAGACGAGCCACAAAAAGACCCGCAACAACTCATAGATGAAGGCACGGTGATTAACGAAAACGCGTATCAATATGTTGAAACTACATTTAATGTTAGCACCAAAATAGGTGGCAGCCCAGAAGGTAAAGCCACGATGACTTATAACTTATTAGATGGCGCGCATTACCAAATCAACAGCGTTGCAAAAGCAGGTGGATTAGCCGCTTTGGTGTTATCGGAGCTGTTGCAAACTAGCGAGGGCGAACTCACCAAAACAGGCTTGCGACCAAGTAAATTTACCTATAATTATGGTGATAAAGTCAGCAAAAGTCGCTTGGCGACGTTTGATTGGCAAGCCAAAACGGTGAGTATGCAAACCGCTGCTGGCACGCAAACTGAGGCGCTAACTGATGACGCTCAAGATTTACTCAGCTTCATGTATCAATTCATGTACGTGCCACCGCTGCATACCATGCAAATTCACATCGTTAATGGTAAAAGTTTGCATACCTATGATTATAGTTTTGAGGGTGAAAATAGCATTCCATTGCCGATGGGCGAGGTGAATACAATTCATATTCAACACAGCAATTTCGAGACGGAAGAAAAAATTGACCTATGGTTAGCGGTGGATTATCAATACTTACCTGTTAAAATCTTAAAAATTGATAAAAATGGCAAAACCTACGAATTTAGCGCGAGCCGCATTAATAAAGTGCGTCCTTTAGCTAATGTATCAAACAAAGTAGATGCAGCCAACAAAAATGCACCTGCAAATCCATAATTGATTTAACGATAAAGTACACAATGACCCCAAACCTACTGCGCCAAGCGGCGATGTTACTCACTAATCTGCTGGATTTTAACAGCCCAGCCGATGCTAAATTAGGCGAGTTTTTTCGCAATAATCGCGAACTTGGCACCAAAGATCGTGCCTTTGTGGCCGAGAGCGTCTATGGCGTGCTGCGCCGTTTGCGCTATTTAAGCGCGGTTACTGCGAACGAAGCAGGCGACCCAGATGATGCGCGTAAGCTTATTTTGGCTTGGTTGCTGCGGGTACAAGGCAAAAGTATTCGAGAGCTAGAGCCGATATTAAACGAGCAGCAAACCGAATGGGCGCAAGCGATTAAAGCGAAATCAACTGAAAATTTCCCGCTTCCCGTGCAGGCCGACGTGCGTGATTGGCTGTGGGACAAGCTAGTAGCACAATACGGCGAGAAAGAAGCCTTAACTATTTGCCGCAGTATGTTTGATCAAGCGAGCTTAGATTTGCGCGTGAACACCATTAAAGGCAACCGCGAGGAAGTGCTGGCACGCATGTTGGCAGAAAACACTGTGAAAGATAATGTCATCGAAATCACACCGCATTCGCCAACAGGCATTCGTATGGCTGCACGCCTTAACATTAGTAAACACGTGCTGTTTGAAGCTGGCAAGATAGAGGTGCAAGACGAAGGCAGCCAATTATTGGCTTATTTAGTTGCGCCTAAACGCGGGCAAATGGTGGCGGATTTTTGTGCAGGTGCAGGCGGAAAAACGCTAGCAATTGGCGCGTTAATGAAAAATACGGGCAGACTTTATGCGTTTGATATTTCTGAAAAACGTTTGATGAATTTGGGCAAACGCCTTAAACGCTCAGGTTTATCAAACTTGCACGCGCAATTCATCACGTCTGAGACAGACCCAAAACTTAAGCGCCTAAATGGTAAGTTTGACCGTGTACTGGTTGATGCACCTTGCAGCGGCTTTGGTACTTTGCGCCGTAACCCCGATTTAAAATGGCGTTTTGAAGCTGCGGATATTACTGAGCTAAACGCTAAACAAACAGCTATTTTAGCGCGCGCCGCTAAGCTCACCAAAGCAGGTGGACGCTTAATCTACGCCACCTGTAGTTTGTTAAATGATGAAAATGAAGCAATTGCAGAAGCATTTTTAAGCGCAAATAGCGACTTTACATTGGTACCTGCCAACGAAGTGTTGGCACAGCAACAAATTAAAGTTGATACAGGAAAATATTTAAAATTGCTGCCACATTTACATGGCACCGATGGTTTTTTTGCTGCTGTGTTTGAGCGTAAGGCTGAAGTGGTTAAACCTAAAGCGGAAAAAGAAACAGTAAAGCAAGAAGCTGAAATGGATGAACCAAAAACGGTTAAAGTAAAAATAGCAAAACCTAAAACCGCAAAAGTGTAAAATTATTAGGATTGTCATTCCAGCCTTCGCTGGAATGGCGGGTTGTGGAATTCTTAGCGTAAAAAATAGGTGTAAAAGTTTATCATATTCATAAAGGTATAGAGCCATGAAATTGCCCAGCCTTAACATTCAAATCCTCATCGGCGCGATTGTTGGTGTATTAGGCGGCATTTGGCTGCATCAATTAGGCGCAGAAAATCCTGCCACACAAAATAGCCTCTACTTTGCAGGCATTATTGGTACGCTGTTCATCGATTTACTCAAAATGATTTTAATCCCGCTTGTATTTTGCAGCATTGCGGTGGGCATCGCCAATTTGCGTCAGCACAGCCAAATTCACCACGTTTGGGTGACAACTTTATTATTTTTTGTTAGCTCTATGGCAATCGCCATTGTGCTTGGTATGGCCGCTAGCCTTTATTTTAAGCCAGGTTCAGGCTTAAGCTTGCCGATGTTTAGTGACGCCATGCAACATTTTTCGGCCAAGCAAATGGCGCCAGCCGAGTTTGCCACGCAATTTACGCACGGGCTGTTTGTCAACCCATTCAAAGCCTTAGCAGAAGGCAATGTGCTGGCGGTGGTGATTTTTGCGCTGTTTTTAGGCATTGCTTTGGTGATGGGTGGCGAGCGTTACCAAAATATCTTAAGCCTGTTACAAGAAGGCTTAGAAATCACCATGCGCATTGTCGGTTGGGTGATGCGTCTTGCACCTTACGGCATTGCAGCGCTGCTTGTTAAGCTAGTTGCCACGCAAGATGCCGCCATGCTGGGCACTTTGCTTAAGTTTGTAGCGGTGGTGGTTGGCACCACACTGCTACACGGTGTGGTGATATTGCCGCTGATTTTATATGTGTTTACTGGCAAATCGCCGCTGTGGTTTTGGCAAGGCGCACGCGAGGCACTGATTACTGCATTTGCCACTAGCTCTAGCAGCGCCACCTTGCCTGTGACGTTGCGCTGTGTAACGCAGCATTTGCACGTTAAGCCAGAAATCGCTGGCTTTGTAGTACCGCTAGGCGCGACCATTAATATGGACGGCACTGCGCTTTATGAGGCTGCGGCTGCCCTATTTATCGCTAATCTGGCGGGTATCGAGCTAAGTTTTGCGCAGCAACTCATCGTATTTTTTACTGCCATGATAGCCGCCATCGGCGCGCCAGGCATACCCAGTGCGGGTATGGTAACAATGGTGATGGTGTTGCAAAGCGTGGGCCTGCCTGCTGAAGCTATTGCGATTTTGTTGCCGATTGATAGGCTACTAGATACGCTGCGGACCACCGTCAACGTGCAGGGCGATATGATTGGTAGTTTGGTTGTGCAGAAGCTAGTTTCAAAACCTGTTTAAACCTTGACAAAGTTGGCTTAAAGTCTAAAATGACATCTTGCGACATTCACTTAATGTCAAAAGGACAAAGCAATGAGCCAAATTACCGCAAGGTTGCCAGATGAGCTGGTATCGTCTTTAGATAATGCTGCAACAGCACTACACCGCACCCGCGCAGAGGTGGTGCGCCAAGCTATTGAATATTATTTAGAAGATTTTGAAGATCTTAATTGTGCTATTCAAGCACTAAAAGACCCTGCCGATGCCGTCTTAGATTGGGATGTAGCCAAGCAAGAACTACTTAATCAGCACTAAATCGTGTATATCATTAGCATTAAACAAAGTGCTATAAAAGCACTCTCAAGAATTGATTTGGCGCAAAGAACGCGCTTAATCGAAGCCATTGATAAGCTAAAAACTAACCCCAATGCAGGTAGCGTGCTTAAGGGTGAATTTTTTGGTCTACGCCGTATTCGCATAGGCGATTACCGCATTGTTTACGAGGTACAAAATGCGCAACTCGCCATACTGGTAGTACGTGTTGCACATCGGCGAGAAGTCTACAAATAGCGATAATCTCATGCTCAATTTTTACAAAGCCGAACTGGTCGATGCCGAAGCCATCGCAAAACTCAT
>JANXWL010000161.1 GCA_025351225.1 Methylotenera sp.
TCAATCAAGCGCTTGGCAATTAACGGCCGCGCAATCGATGTACCCAGCAGGTATTCGCCTTCATAAACCGTATTGGCGCGGAACATTGGAAATACAAAATCACGCACAAACTCTTCACGCAAATCGTCAATATAAATTTCTTTCACACCAGCCGCTTTGGCCTTAGCGCGCGCGGGTTCTAGCTCTTCACCTTGGCCTAAATCGGCAGTAAAAGTGACTACTTCGCATTGGTATTCGTCTTGTAGCCATTTTAAAATAACCGAGGTATCTAAGCCACCAGAATAGGCCAGCACTACCTTTTTGACCGCTTTTTTAATATCACTCATTAATCATTACTTCCATCAATCTTAGTATTACTAGTTTAAAAATAAATCAAAAGCAATTAGTACACTTACAATACCCATTACTGTTAGCCCTGCTAAAAACAACCAATCGGCTATTTGCTCCAGTTTTTCAGCATTTTCTTAGTGTCTGAGCGTCCAAAAAGACAGCCATGCGCTCACGATAAATACAAAAGAGTTAATCGCTAACACATCATCAGCCCAAGACGATACGGCGTTTTTAGGAATTAGTTGCACCAACGAAATCACCGTCATGCAAACACCCACCATCGTGGCTGACACAGACAGGATATGAAAATTACTTTTGTTAGTTGCCAACTATAGCTACCCCAATAACAAATATTCCATAAGCGCCTTCTGCACGTGTAAGCGATTTTCCGCCTCATCCCACACCACACTTTGCGTACCATCAATCACATCTGCCGCAACTTCTTCGCCACGATGTGCTGGCAAACAGTGCATAAACAGTGCGTCTTTATTGGCGGCACGCATCATCTCTGCATCCACCTGCCAATCAGCAAAGTCGCGTTTACGCTCTTCATTTTCAGCCTCAAAGCCCATGCTAGTCCATACATCAGTGGTCACTAAATCGGCACCTTGTGCAGCATTCATGGGGTCGGCAAAAGTTTCAAAATGATCGTTGCCATATAAATTGGCACGTTCAGGCTCCACTTCATAGCCTGGTGGCGTTGATACATGCACATTAAAATCTAACATCTCAGCCGCTTGCAGCCACGTGTTGCATACGTTATTGCTATCGCCTATCCATGCAACGGTTTTGCCTTTAATGGGTCCGCGATGCTCAATAAACGTAAAAATATCGGCCAAAATTTGGCATGGGTGATACTCATTAGTTAAGCCATTAATTACTGGCACGCGCGAATTCGCTGCAAAACGCTCTATGATTTCTTGCTCAAAAGTGCGAATCATCACAATATCGCTCATGCGAGAAATAACTTGCGCAGCATCTTCTACTGGCTCGCCACGACCTAACTGCGAATCACGCGTATTCAAGTAAATGGCCGAGCCACCCAATTGTTGCACACCCGCCTCAAAACTCAAGCGAGTGCGTGTGCTGGCTTTTTCAAAAATCATCACCAAAGTGCGGTCTTGCAATGGCCAGTACTGTTTGTAAGCCTTAAACTGGCCTTTTATCCAAGTCGCACGCGCAAAAATATGATTAAGCTCATCGGTGCTTAAATCATTAAATTGCAAAAAGTGTTTAATGGCTACCATGTTGCTTTTTCGTGATGTTTTGCATCCAGTTTAATTTCTATTGGAGCCGCTAAAAACTGTTTAATTAGGCCAGATAAACGTATCACAAGCTCTTTGGCTTCTGCCTCATTAATCACCAAAGGCGGTAATAAACGTACCACCTTTTCTGCTGTTACATTAATTAACAATTTGTTTTCTAAGGCTATTTTCACTAAATCGCTACACGGCCTAACTAACTCAATACCAATCATCAAGCCTGCATTGCGCACAACAACAACGCCTTTAGTGTGAGCAAACTCGACTTTAAACGCCTCGCGTATTAGATCGCCCATTTTCATGGCGTTTTCACGTAACTTTTCTTCTTTAATGACGTTTAACGTGGTTAAGCCTGCAGTACTGGCAAGTGGGTTACCACCAAACGTTGAGCCATGTTTACCTGGTACAAATGTTTCCGCCGCAATACCTTTAGCCACGCACGCACCAATCGGCACACCAGAGCCCAAACCTTTGGCCAAGCTCATGACATCAGGAATAATACCTGCATGTTGAAACGCAAACCAAGTACCGGTGCGACCAATGCCGCTTTGCACTTCATCTAACATCAACAACCAACCGTTATCATCACAAATTTGGCGCAAACCTTTAAAATATGCGGCTAAATCGGCAGGAATATGAATACCACCCTCGCCTTGCACGGGTTCTACCAAAATCGCCACTACGTTATTTTTACGGCTTGCAACTTGTTTAACAGCTTCTAAATCATCATACGGCACACGTACAAAACCACTCACCAGCGGCTCGAAGCCTGCTTGCGCTTTACGGTTACCCGTGGCCGATAATGTTGCCATTGTGCGGCCATGAAAGCTGCGCTCCATCACAATAATTTCAGGGTTTTCAATGCCTTTGTTATGTCCGTAAAGCCGCGCCAGCTTAATCGCAGCCTCATTGGCCTCGCAGCCTGAGTTGCAAAAAAAGACTTTATCCATGCCCGAAATTTCAGCTAATTCATCAGCCAAAGCTTCTTGTTCTGCAATACCGTAAATATTGGATACGTGAATCATTTTAGCAACTTGGTTTTGAATGGCTTTAACTAATTTCGGATGAGCGTGACCCAAGCCATTTACCGCAACACCAGATAATGCGTCAAGGTACTTATTGCCTGCAGCATCATAAAGCCAAACACCCTCACCGTGGGTGAAGGTAATAGGTTGGCGACCATATGTATTCATTAAATGCGACATAAATATTGTAATTACCTGTTAAGGCCTTTTGCAAAACCTAAAAAGAAAAACGGCGACTAAGGCCGCCGTTATTAAAAGCGACTTAAAAACTAGCCTATGCGATGGCTAAATCCATTTGCCATAAAATATAGCATAGGCAGTGATAGCATCATGTTGGTGCGTGATGCTAGCATTGCTACGCGGCGCGCCTTGGCTTTTACTTCATCTGTAGCAGGCACAATGCCTAAAATTTTCTTTTGATTTGGCCAAATAAAGTGCCAAACATTAATCAACATAATCGTGCCAAGCCATGCGCCAATACCAATACCAGCATACGGCGCTTGCAAGGTGAACGCTTTGTGAATTACGCTAGCACCTTTGTCGCCCAGCGTGCATAGTAAGCCAACACCCATTACCCATGTAGCGACCGCTGACCAACGAAACCATAACAAAGCACGTGGCGCAACGTGTTTGGTGATACCTGCCGCCGTGCCGTCCGCACCCGCATCTTTAAGCGCGGCCATTTGTACCAAATTAAAATAATACAGCAAACCAATCCAAGCAATGCCTGCCACAATGTGCGCCCAACGCACTAAACCTGGTAATAAATGTTCCATACAAACTCCCTAATTAATTTGGCTTAAGCGGCGACTGGCGCTAAAAAATTGTTCAAAAATAACACCAACACCACGGTAAGTATTAGCCCAGAAATAATCGTACCTGTCACTGATTCTAATGGATTTTTCATTGCAATCTCCTTGAATTATGTTTTGTTGATTTGTTTAACCATGAGATTAGCGTAAAACCCGCTTTTTAGCAAGATTTTAGCGCAAATCTGTTGGCTTAATTGCAAGTTTGCTTAGCGGCTAAAAACGGTTTAATACGCTCTAATGTATCAGGATGCGAGGCCAGCATTTCGCTAACCGCATCATGACTTTCTTGTTGCTGAGTAGTATTAGCCGATTTATCATTTGCGCTCTTTTTGCCTTTGCCATCACCTTCACGCATTTGCGCTTCTAAACGCTGCAAAATATCGGCAAAAGCTTTGGGTGGCAAACAAGCTTTTTGCAGTGCATTTAGCGCAAACCTATCAGCCTCAGCTTCATGCTCGCGTGAGTAACGCATTTGCATTAATACCGCTGGCAGCCCAGAGCCTATCGAGCTGACATCGCCCGTAATTGCCGCCAAAATTAAACCTGATAAGACGCCCTGTAGGCTTTGTCTAAAGGCATGACGTTGTTTTACATGTCCTAGCTCATGCGCCAAAACGGCGATAATTTCGATGTCATTTTTCGATAGCGTTATGATTTGGTCGGTGACTACCATATAGCCGCCTGGCAGCGCAAAGGCGTTCGCACCAATCATGCCACCATCTCTAAATTCAAGCTGATATTGTGGACAATCTTGCAAGGCATCGCATAAGTGTTTAAGCGCTGCGGTAATACTGGTTTTGCGCGCAGGGTCGGCTTTACTGGGTGAAAAATAACCAATTTGGCTATCTAAACCTTGTAGTGCTTGTTCGCCGACTTTCTTTTCCATGCTTGGCGGCGTGGCTTTTGCTACATATTCGGCCAGTTTTGGCACACCAAATTGCAAAAACAACCAGCCCGCAAACACTGTGGCTAATAAAGCCACTAGCACCCAGCCGAGATGATTTTCTAAGTAATGCAGTCCACGCCAAAATGCACTAGTTTTCGATGGCATCGCTGCTTCCAGCTCGCTAATATCGGCAGCCTCTAGTCTACTTCTGTCAGGCAAATCGATTAAACGCTTAGCCTTGCCCAACTTGGCTTGCACCTGTAAATCTGCCAATGCAAAAGTGTACGTGTAACCTTCTACATCAAACGCGAGTTGCTTGGTATCTACTAGTACCCGCACCAACACTGGCTTGGCACGCGCGCTCAATCCATCAAAATAATCTGCTTGAAATGTCATGCCTTAACCAAATGACTAACTATCCAAAAGAAAGATCGACATCAAACATATCGGCAATTTCTTCACCAGTGGCTTTTACTTCTTCTTTTCTATCGCCCACAAATTGGTCAAAATCAACATCGCCCACAATACTAAGCTTGGATGTGCGGTAGCGCGCCATGCGAATTTGCGCCCAAGGTGTGGCC
>JANXWL010000166.1 GCA_025351225.1 Methylotenera sp.
AGACCAACTGGAGATGATGCGAAAAAAATTGTCGAAAATTTACGTAATTGGGTAGGCAAAGAAATCGGGCCTATTGCAAAGCCAGATGAAATTCGCTTTGGGGATAATCTACCAAAAACACGCAGCGGGAAAATTATGCGCAGATTATTACGCAGCTTGGCAAAAGGTGAAGAAATAACCTCGGATATTTCTACACTCGATAACCCTGCAGTTTTGGAGCAATTGAAAGAAGTTGTACGTTAAAGCGCTTGTAAAAAACTTAGGGAACCGAATGAACTGGAAAGACGTAATTAATTTTGCTAGTAAAGGCAATCCAACTCCAAATCGCAGAGTAGAAAAATCTGAGGCAGAATGGAAAGCGTTATTAAGTCCAGACGTATTCCAAATTACAAGATTAAAAGGAACTGAAAGAGCGCATAGCTCTGAATTATGTAACTTATTTAGCCCTGGTATTTACAGTTGTGCGTGCTGCGAAACAGAACTATTTGACTCATCTGAAAAATTTCAAAGTGGTACAGGTTGGCCTTCATTCACCGATCCTATTAAACTAAATGCTGTTGCTTATCATGCAGATAATAGTCATGGCATGCAACGTGTAGAAGCATTATGTAATACGTGTGACGCTCATCTTGGCCATGTGTTTCCAGATGGCCCTGCGCCCAGCGGTTTACGCTTTTGTATTAATGCGCTTTCTTTAAAGAAAAAGCTTACTTAAGAACCGAGCCCCAAACCATAGCGAAGTAGGATTTACGATGCAATGCGCCCTTAGATAAAAAATGCAGCATTTCAGGTAAAATAGCGTTTTATCTAATTCAAGCTTCCTATGTCACCCCTGCAAGAAGAAATCAAACGCCGCCGTACCTTTGCCATTATCTCTCACCCTGATGCGGGTAAAACCACGCTCACCGAGAAATTATTGTGGTTCGGCGGTGCAATTCAAGTGGCAGGCGAAGTGCGTGGGCGCAAGGCTTCGCGCCATGCCACAAGCGACTGGATGGAGCTTGAGAAGCAACGTGGAATTTCGGTAACATCATCTGTCATGCAGTTCCCCTATCGTGAACACATGATTAACCTGTTAGATACACCTGGTCATGATGATTTCTCTGAAGACACCTACAGAACATTAACGGCTGTTGACTCGGCTGTGATGGTAATTGACGCGGTAAATGGCGTCGAAGCGCAAACGATTAAACTGCTGAATGTGTGCCGCATGCGCGATACACCGATTATCACGTTTATTAATAAGCTAGACCGCGAAAGCCGTGAGCCGATTGAATTGTTAGATGAAATCGAAACCACACTTGGCATGGAATGCGCACCAATGACTTGGCCAATTGGCATGGGTAAAGGTTTCCGTGGTGTTTACAACCTTTACACAGACACCATTTCGTTTTTCGACCCGCGGGCTGAAAAAGGTACATCAGAAGTCATTAAAGGTCTTGATAACCCACGTTTAGATGAGTTGCTAGGCAAGGTTGCCAGCGATTTACGCGTGGATATAGAGCTAGTACGAGGTGCGTCGCATACGTTTGATGCTGCTCGCTTTTTAGGTGGGAAACAAACGCCTGTATTTTTTGGCTCTGCCATTAACAACTTTGGCGTGCAAAGCTTATTAGACGCGGTGATTAACTTATCCCCTGCTCCACTAGCACGCAATGCGGCTACTAGAGTAGTTGCACCAGATGAACCTAAATTTTCGGGTTTTATCTTTAAAATTCAAGCCAATATGGACCCTAAACACCGTGACCGTATTGCGTTTTTACGCGTGTGTTCTGGCCGATTTGAGCGTGGCATGAAAATTAAGCAAGTCTCGACAGGCAAGCTAATGGCTGTGAATAACGCCATTACCTTTATGGCGCAAGACCGTACCACCATGGACGAAGCGTATTCGGGCGACATTATCGGCATACCAAACCACGGCACGATTAAAGTGGGTGATACGTTTAGCGAGAGTGAAGCACTAAAATTCACGGGTATTCCAAGTTTTGCACCAGAGTTCTTCCGCCGTGCGCGCATTAAAAACCCCATGAAAATGAAGCAACTGCAAATTGGCTTGAAGCAGCTATCAGAAGAAGGTGCGGCGCAATTATTCCGCCCATTATTGAGCAACGATTTAATTTTAGGTGCTGTGGGCATGTTGCAGTTTGAAGTGGTTGCGCATCGCCTAGAGCATGAATACAGCGTCGATATGGTGTTTGAGCCTTATGACTGCTACACCGCGCGCTGGCTACGTGGTAGCGATGCTGATTTAAAAGCAATCGCCGATAAATATGGCTTTAATGTCGGCTTAGATGGTGCAGATGATTACGTGTATCTTGCTCCCAATCATGTAAATTTGCAGATGGCGCAAGAACGATATCCCGATATTGAATTTTTAGCGACGCGAGAAATTTCTTAAATTTAAACTAGCATGGAAAACTAGTGTGAATTAATAAATACAGTCATTGCTTTTAATAATTCGCCATCGCCACGTAATGGTTTTGCGAGTTTAGCCACCATATCAATATGGCCATAGTTTGCATATTCTGAAACCTCTACCAAGCCATTATTTTCTTTAATCTTTTTGGATAAGTTATAAGTATTACGTGGCCAAACAGTGCCATCTTTTTTACCCACCGCTAATAATAGAGGTGGATTTTTTCCATTTACAAAGTTAATGGGTTGTGATTTCCACTGCTCTGTTTCAGCTCCAAATATTGTTTTTAATCGATCTGATTTTAAGGGTAAAAAATCATAAGGCCCTGCCAAACCAATAACGCCTGCAAAATCATTTGGTGCTAAATTTTGTTTAGCTAAATACTCTGCATTTAACGCTAGCATGACTGCAATATGCGCGCCTGCAGAATGCCCTGCTAGAAAAACTCTATTCGCATCGCCACCATACTGACTAATATTGTCTTTTACCCACTTAGCAGCACTCGCTGGATCAGCCATAAACTCAGGAAATAATACCTGTGGATAGACTCGATAATCGGGAATAACAACAATAAAACCTTGCGCACTTAGCGCTTCCCCCACAAATTTGTAATCTGCTCGCTCACCAGAGTCCCAATTGCCGCCATAATAAAAGATCACTACTTTTTTAAGTGCGTTTGTCGATTGGGCTGCATTTTCTTTTGAGCTAGTTTTTGGCAAATAGATATCAAGCTTTTCGCGATTACTGGTGCCATAAACCTTTGCTGATAAGAGTGTATAGCTAGTTTCTGGCACCAATGAGTTGAGTACTTTTACAGGCGTACATGCACTACTGACGCAAGCCAAAAAAGCTAGCATATATCGGTTGATGTGGTTATTTATAATAGACATACAGATTAATATACGTTAAAAAGTACTATTTAGTTTCAAATCAGCACAAATTAAGTATAAAAGATTTCAGCTTAATATTAATTCAATATTGAGTTACGAAGCATTATCTGACGCAAGAGCCTGTGGTGGATTGGCCATCAAATGTGCCAGACGCTCCATTAATTTATCGGATACTGTACGTCCATTACGCGAATCACGAATGGCCATATGCCAGCGCGCGATACAAGGCTTAAAATCTTCTGTATTTTTCACCAAGGCAATTTTTTGTTCAATTTCTCGGCTCATTAAACCAAGTTGCAACTGAGCTTCTTCAACTAAAAAAGTTTTAATAAAAACTAAGGTGTTCTTTGGAGAAAATATCTGCTAGTGCATTGACTTGTGTTTTATTAGACTCTAACTTTTGATTGGTGCCAGCAGGAATCAAATAACCTAACTTTTCTAAATCGGTTAACATTTCAATGGCATGTTCAGAGTTAAAAATCTGCGCTATTTGGCTCTTAGTACGCTTGCCATT